>NZ_JAXMNS010000012.1:0-21115 GCF_034670285.1 Nocardioides sp.
CGCCGTCCACGTAGCCGGGCGCGAGGTCCTTCTTGAGAGCCTCGAAGAGCGGGCTCTCCGAGGCCGCAGGCAGGTCCACGAGGCTGCTCGCCGCCGCGATCACCTGGTGGTGCGTCGCAAGATCGGCGATTGCCCGCGCGTCAAAGCTGCGCCAGTCGAACGGCGTCTCGGCCCAGGCCGTCGGCACCCCGTTGCCCACCACCGGGGTGTCGGAGGGAAACAGCTGCTCCCACCACGTCGACTCGAAGCGCCTGGTCACGGGACGCGCCTCGAGGAGGCCCTGCTGGTCGGCGAGCTCGAGGTGGAGGTCGGGCAGGAGCCGCCCCCAGCGCACGAAGAGCTCGAACTCGTCGAGTCGGCCCTGCTCGCCGTCCGGGATCAGTCGCGGTGCAACGAAGAGCGAGACGTGGAAGGTCGGGTCGCCCTCGTCGGTGCCGACCGGCTTCCAGGAGTAGGGGCACGCCACGACGGTGTAGGTCTCGGTCACCATGCTCGTTCCCCCGTCACGCGAACGCGTCGCAGTAGTCGGTCCAGTACTGCGACGTGCCGTCGGCGGCGCCGAGGACGTCGCGGAAGCTCGGGTCGCCGTTGCCTCCGGCGAGCTGGCGCTCGGCGTGGATGCTGACCGTGCCCGAGAAGACGAGCACGTCGACGGTGACCGTGATGGTGGCGCTGCCGATCAGCTTGCCGGTGCTCATGTTGTAGACGAGCTCCATGTAGAGCTCGATGGACGCCGAGATCAGACCGAGGACGTCCACCTCGCCTCGGAGCCGGAAGTAGCCGGTCAGCGATCCGTCCTCCCCCTCGAGGCGGAGGTAGACCCCCACCGAGCAGGAGATCGAGCCGGACGCGACGCCGAGGTCCACGGCCAGGCAGGCGGTGGCCTCCAGACCGAGCTCGAGCACCTCGAGCCCGTCGGGGGCGACCCGCAACGCCAACCAACCACCGCCACCCAGACACATCACGGTGAGGGTGAACGGCTTCTCTCGCGAGCAGAAGTTGAAGCCGGCCGTGAGCTCACCGCCGAGGAACGGCACGTCGACGTCCGCGCCCAAGGAGACGTTGGCGAGGTTGAAGACGCCCACCGCTACCGACGGGATGGCGAGGGTGAACCCGGCTCGGGCACCCGAGGCGTCGACCTCGACGAAGGGCGGGTCGCTGAAGCCGTCGAGCGGGATCAGCTCCTGGATCGTCTGCACGAAGCCCAGGACGCCCAGGAACTCCACCGGTTTCAGCCGGGCGTCGATCTCGGTCTTTCCAGCACTGCCCGAGCGGAAGTAGAGGTGGTCCAGCTCGAGGCGCATCAGCGGCGCCTCGGCGAAGAGCAGCAGGGCGATGTTACGGATCTCTGCGGTGACGGTCACGGCGGGCGCACCGGAGACCCCGGCCCGCCCCTCCACGCAGAGCGAAAGGACGTCGTCATGGTCGCCGGTGATCTCGAGGAAGGGGAAGACGTCCATCACGTCGTCGCGGATCGCCGGGCGCCACTCGTAGCGGAAGGTGCCCTCGAGCTTGCTCGGGTCCTGAAGCAGACCGACGATCAGGTCGAGGTCGTCGGCGACCTCCTCGATCATCGTGGCGCTCTGGGCCAACAGGTCGGCCAGAGCTGTCAGCTGCTGGGTGACCTGCGGGTTCGGGAGGTCACCGGCCAGCTCACGCAGGTCGGTGGCGAGCTGGGTCAACGCTGCTGCCAGGTCGTGCGCGGCTGCCACCGACGGGTCGTCGAGCAGGTCGTCCACTTGGTCACGCACCGCCTCGGCCGAAGCCTTCACCGCCTCCGCCTTCGCGACGATCGCTGCGCCCTGCGTCTGCGCGCGGGCTATTGCGTCGGAGGCGGCGTCAATGGCTTGTTGGACGTCGGCGTGGAGACGCGCGATGCGGCCCAGCGTCTCGCTCACCATCTTCGGTGCCTGGTCGAGGCCTACGGCCTCTGCGGCACCCGCGATGAGCTCGTCGAGCGGGATCAGGCCGAACAGCTTGGGCAGCACCCCCGCGAGAAAGGCAGCCGGCTTGAACACTCCGGCGGCGACGCCTGCGGGGTCACCGATCGGACCGCCGTCCCGGGACAGTCCGCGCACCGGGAGGCTCGGGGTCAGGAACCCGCCTGCCTGGTCGCTGCCGGCTCCGGCACCGCCGAACTCCACCTTCGTCGGTGCCGACGGGGTGGGGTTGAGGTCGGCAGCGTCGCCCACCGTCAGCGCCCAGACCTGACCCGGCCCGGTGCCCGCTCCCTGATCGACGTACGTCGGGTCGTAGGCGATGTCGACGCCACCCACCGGCGAGAGCTGCTCGACGGCGTCGATGCGCACCCGGGCCCCCGTCATCCGCGGTGTCGACCCGCCGTCCTCCAGGGCCGTGCCGTGCAGGTGGATCGTCTCGGTCACCTGGTCGACGTCCGGGTTGCCGGGACCCCGCGGCACGAACGAGACCTTCTGCCCGGCTGCGTCGAGGTGGCGGTGGACCGAGCCTGCGTAGGCAGCCTCGACCTTGGGCCGGTCGCCGTCGCCCCGGAACGACGAGGCGACCCACATCAGCGGGGTGTTCAGCCGCACCGGGCGACCCTCCCGGTCTTGCGCGTCCAGCCGCCACGGGAGATCGACCTTCCCGATCGTCGGCCAGAAGTAGCTGCTCTGGGCACTCGGGGGCTCCGGCTGGTCGATCGCGGGTGTCACCAGCGGGAGCACGTCGACGCGACCGAACGGCCAGTTCGCCTGGGACTCCGGATAGACCCGGAAGCGCTCGTTCACCACGATGAACATCCGCTGGTAGAGCGCGGCGACCGACGGCGCGACGGTTTTCATCTTCCGCTCGGTGACCTTGACCAGCGTGGCGTTGTGGCCCAGCGGGAACAGGTAGCCGGGGTAGGTCACTCGCACGAACTGGTCACGGCCCATCGGCGCGATGTGGTCCCAGTTGAGGATCGCCTCCATCTCCTGCTTCGAGTAGTGCTCGGCATCCCATGCGCCGTGCAGGTCGAGCCAGGCGCCGAGGCTGGAGAGCCAGAGCTGCTCGGCCTCGACCGGAGCCGGGGTGATCGCCGGGTTGCCGGGCCCGCCCCTCGTCCAGGTCTCGGCGGTCTGGCGCACGATCATGTGGCGATCCGCGCGGTCCAGCGAGGCAATGAACGGAATGTTGCCGTGCTCGAGCGCCGGTGGCAGGTCGGGCTCCTCCCAGCCGGTGACCCCGTCGCGGTCGCGGGCCCAGACCGCGCGCACGGTGCGGCCCGAGCCGGATCGCTCGTCGACGCTCCCGTCGGAGGTGCGCAACGCCAGCCGGCTGTGCCACAGCTCGACGTGGTGCTCGGTGTCCGAGGCCGCGACCGGGTCGACGGCGTGGGCCCACCCCGACACGACGCTCGGTGACATCTGGAGCCGGAACGGCGCCTCGATCGCCGTCTCCTTGCCGGTCGCCGGCTTGCTGAGCTTGCGGCGCGAGAATCCAGGGGGGACCAGGACGTCGGGCACGAGGGCGCCGCCGGGCCGGAAGATGGAGTCCTCCGGGATCTTGGTGCCGGGGACCACCGTGGGCGTCTGTCGAGACAGGATCGCCTGGGCCCTCGCGATGGAGTCGCGCAGCTGTGCGCGGCCTGCCGTCGTGGCGGGATCGGGCGCCGGCGCCTGACGCAGCAGGTCGCGAGTTGCCTTGCCGATCATCGGCCCGGTCGGGGTCTGCTGGAGCACGAGCCCGCTGCCGAGGTGGTGCACCGGGCCAACGAGGTCAGTCCCCCACTTCGGCTGGCTGAGCCCGGGGCGCAGCGGCACTCCCGGCGTGGCGTGGGCGTGGACGGCCAGCTCGAGGCGACCCATCGCAGCCAGCACCCCGGCTCGGGAGAACTCGATGTCGCCGTCCATCACGAAGACGACCCGCGAGGATCGCGCGGGGAGGAACTGCACGCGCGGGAAGACGGGGTCGGGATCCAGCACGGACGGGTCAGGATCCGGGTGCACCTCTCCGTCGGGACCTGCCCGGGGTGCTTGTTGCTCGAAGCGCGCCTCCTCGAGAAGGTGCTGGAACGGGTAGGTCACGACGAGCAGGGCGGTCGCACCCTCGCGGGGTCGCAGCACCGCGGTGCCGTCTCCGCCCACCAGGTCGCACTCGGTGGCGACGACCGTCAGCGCGACCAGGTCGGCCGGACGGATCACGTCGAAGGTGATCCCGACCGGGATGCCCAGGGAGTCCAGCAGGTCGGTGACGTCGACGTCGTCCGGGCTCAGCCCGGGACGCGCGAGCTGGTGCAGCAGCGCCAGCCTCGTGCCCGAGTAGAACTGGGCACGGTCGACCGAGATCGTGCGGCCGGACGTCGGGACCCGATTCCTGTCTCGACCCATCTCGATACCTTCCTGCTGGAGGAAATGGTTGCGAGGGGACCGTCCACACTAGGACGAGATCGGCCCAGCGGCATGGCACGATCGGGTCAGGTCGACCCTAGATTCTTTGATCTGTGGGGTTTGAGAGGTCGGCCGTCGGGCCATGCTCGGCAGGTCCCCGCCTGGCGCCAGCAACTGACTGGGCCAGCCCCTTCAGGCCGTTGGCCGAGTGAGGAAGTCCCATGTGTCGCGTCCTTGCCTACATCGGCCCGGAGATCCCGCTCGAGAGCCTGCTCCTGAAGCCGGAGAACAGCCTGATCAACCAGTCGCTCGATCCTGAGCGGCACCCGCTCCTACAGCTCGCGGGGTGGGGCTTCGGGGTGTGGAGCGAGCACCTGCTCAAGCCCGACGAGCCGTTACTCTACCGACGTCCGATGGCGGCCTTCTACGACGACAACGCCGAGCGCATCATCCCGAGCCTCCAGACGAGCACGATGCTGGCTCACGTGCGGGCGGCGTCCTACAACGCGGGAACCGTCCTGGCCGACGAGAACTGCCACCCGTTCGCCTACAAGGGAACCCCGTGGATCATGGCGCAGAACGGCGCCCTGCCGAGCTGGACCCTGCTGCAGCGCGAGCTGTTGGCGCACTGCAAGGACGAGTACCTCGAGCAGATGCGCGGCACCACCGACACCGAGTTCCTCTACGTGCTGCTGCTCTCCCTGCTCGAGGGCGACAGCGACGACGACGTGCAACGCGGCTTCGAGAAGCTCCTGCAGGTCCTGCTCGAGGCGATGAAGACGCTCGACCTGGTGGCGCTGACCAAGCTGAAGATCGCCCTGGTCGCGCCCGGGCGGATCATCGGGGTCAACTTCGGCGCGGGCCACCACGGGGAGACCGAGGTGACCGGCGACTGGAGAGAGCTGCGCACGTCGGAGGCCGGCAGCGACGACCATGCGCTCTCGATGCTGTGGGAGCCCATGTACGTCCTCACTGGCCGCAACTTCTTGGACTACGAGGGCACCTATGAGCTGGACGCCGACGGTGACGAGCCCACGTCGGCGATCTTCGCCTCCGAGCCGCTCACCGAGGACGCTGACGCCTGGCTGCACGTGGAGTTCGGCGAGATCGTCTTCCTCGAGAAGACGGCCGAGGGACTGACCAAGACCGTGCGATCCTTGGCGACCGACTGACGTGGCCGGTCCGTTCGAGGGCCCTTTCCAGGGCTCGATCGAGCGCGAGGCGATCCTCGCGCGCATCGCGGCGCACCCCATCGAGGGCGGGCCGGAGGCGCGACGTCGAGCCTTCGCCGAGCTGGTGCTGGGCGACCACGCGCCGGGCACGCCGTACGACTCGATCAGCATCGCCGGCGAGGGCGGCACGATCGTGTACCTGCACGGCGGTGGCTACGCCTTCGGCTCGCCACGCAGCCATGAGCGGATCGGCGCGGCTCTGGCCGAGGCGACCGGTCTCGGCGTCGTCCTGCCGGTGTACCCGCTGGCGCCCGAGCACCCCTGGCCCGTCCAGCTCGAGGCGGCCGTGGCGACCGTCGAGGAGGCCGACGGACCCGTCGTGCTCGCCGGCGACTCGGCCGGCGGCCACCTCGCCCTGGTGACGGCGCTCGAGCTGGGGCGACGAGGTGTCGACGTGGCCGGCGTCATCCTCTTCTCCCCCAACACCGACCGCAGCGGACTGTCCTCGACCCGCGCGCGCAACGAGGCGTCCGACCCGATGGTCGACGACGAGGGTGACACCGAGCTGGCGCGGCAGTGCTTCGGCGACCTGCCGCTCGACGACCTGGAGGTCTCACCCCTGCTCGCCGACCTGGGGTCGCTGCCGCCACTGCTCCTCGAGGTGGGCCGTGACGAGGTCCTGCTCGACGACAGCCTCCTGCTGGCCGAGGCGGCACGCGCGGCCGGAGTGCCGGTGACCCTGCACGTCGAGCCCGAGGGGCTGCACATGATGCAGCTCTGGGCCCCCTGGTGGGACGTCGCCGCCGCCTCCCTCGAGAGGGCGGCCACCTTCGCCTCTGAGGTGACCGGCGCGCGGCGTCGCGCCTAGCTCGGTCGGAACCGGATCGGAAAGCTGAGGGCGCCGGTGTTGCCCGAGACCGGTAGCCACTGGCCGGGGCCGGCCGCGACGGCGTCGGGCATCCGAGCAGCCAGCAGCGGCAGCGCGACGGACATGTCGGTGCGGGCGACGAAGTGCCCGAGGCAGTGGTGCACCCCTCCCCCGAACCCCAGGTGCGGAGGACGCTCCGAGGCCCGTGCGATGTCGAACTCAGGGTCGGCGACGGCCGACGGGTCCGTGCCTGCCGAGTGCGACAACACCTGGACGATGCTCCCGGCCGGGAGGGCGAGTCCGTTGAGGTCGACATCGACGATGGCCTCGCGGGTCACCCAGGTGACGGTCGGGTTGACCCGCATCACCTCCTCCACCGCGGCCGCGCCGAGCTCGGGTCGGTCGGCGAGCAGCTGCCACTGGGCGGGGTGGCGGAGGAACGTCTGGACGGCCAGACCGATCTGGTTGCGCGTGGTCTCCATGCCGGCGAAGGCCAGGAAGACGAGCGCCACCACCAGCTCGTCACGGCTCAGCCGGCCGTCCTGCTCCTGGGCGTGCAGCAGGGTGGTCACCAGGTCGTCGCGGGGCTGGGCTGCGCGATCGTCGACCACCTGCTCGACGTACTCGGTGAGTCCGGCCAGCGCGGCCTCGATGCGGGGCAGGTCGTCCTTCACCCGGATGCCGAACGACTTGCCCAGGTCGTCGGCCCAGTAGGCCACCTGCTGCCACTCCGCCTCGGGCAGCCCGAGCAAGAGGCACAGGATCCGCGCGGAGTAGGGCTCGGCGAACTCCGTGATCAGCTCGACCTCGCCTCGGGGCGCGAACTGCTCGACGAGCTCGGTGGCGATCCGCTGGAACTCCGGGCGCAGCTGCTCGATGGCCTTGCGCCGAAAGGCCGGCCCCAGCAGCCGGCGGAGGCGGGCGTGGTCGTCGCCCTCGAGGCTCAGCAGCACCTCCTGCCACCACTTCAAGAACGGTCCATCCTCGATGCCGTTCTGCTCAGGCCAGCGTGCGTTGCCCTGGCGGAACCGACGGTCCGTCAGCAGAGCACTGGCCTCGGCGTAGCGCAGAACCGCGAACCCGTAGGGGGTCTGGGCGAACCACTCGTTGTCACGAGCCTCGTGCACGGCGCTCGACGTCACGTCGAAGTCCGGGTCCGCCAGGTCGAGGTAGGTCTCCTGCGGGTCAGCCGTCATCGATGGCGCCTTTCGTTGTCACTACGAACTCGCGGAACGACCTTGACGCTAGACGAGGAGGGGATCAGCGTCATCTGGACTACGATCTCGCGCACGCAGCGGTGGGCATGCGCCGCTCCCGGCCCGGGAGCACCTCCCTACCCCTCCCTACACAGAGCTGAGGACGAGTTGAAGATCCTGGTGACCGGAGCAACTGGTTACGTCGGCGGACGGCTCGTGCCGCTGCTGCTCGACCGTGGCCACGACGTACGCACCACGACGTCGCACCCCGACCGCGAGCAGCCGTGGTGGAGCGACCGCGTCGAGACAGTCGTCATGGACGCTCTGGACGCCGACCAGGTCGCTGACGCCTGCAACGGTGTCGAGGCGGTATACTACCTGATCCACGGGATGGGTGGCGACGACTTCGCCGAGACCGATCGCAAGGCAGCCTCCAACTTCGCCGACGCCGCGAAGTCGCACGGGATCGAGCGCATCGTCTACCTCTCGGGCCTCGTCCCGGACGTCGAGGAGTCCGAGCTCTCCGAGCACATCACGTCGCGACGCGAGGTCGAGAACATCCTCAAGGAGGTCCCCGCGACTGTGGTCGTGCTCCGGGCCGCGGTGCTCCTGGGCAGCGGGTCGACGTCGTTCGAGATCATCCGGCAGGTCAGCGAGCGGATGCCCGTGCACACGGTGCCTGCCTGGATGGACTCCATGGTTCAGCCCATCGCGGTGGTCGACGTGCTCGACGCACTGGTCGGCGCCCTCGACTACTCAGGGCCGACGAGACACTTCGACGTCGGCGGCCCGGACAAGCTGCGCTACGGCGCACTGCTCGACTCCTACACCCAGCACGCCGGGCTCGAGCGTCCCCAGATGAAGGTGCCGCTGCTCCCGACCGCGCTCGTCGGCACCCTGGTGGGCGGGCTCACCGACGTGCCGACGCCGACGGTCGAGGCGTTGGTCGAGAGCCTGCACCACGACATGGTCATCGCGGACGACGACTTCCGCGAGGCGCTGCTCCCTCCCGAGCACCAGCTGGTCGGGCTGGACGACGCCATCCGCCGCTCCCTCGCGCCCCGGACGGGTGAGCCCGAGCACGCCGACGCGATGGGTCCCCTGCCTCAGGACCCCGCCTGGTCCGACGGCGGAGACGCGAAGCCGCGCCTCGCCAAGGTGATCGACGCCATCAAGGACGTTCTCCCCGAACGAGATCGCTGAGACGCAGCGAGGCGGTCCCCATCGTGACGGGGACCGCCTCCGTGCTGTCTGGCTAGAAGGCGTACCGGACACGGCAGTAGGGCAGCTTCGCCTCGAGCAGGTCGGTGAACTGCGTCAGGTAGGTGCGCTTGGCTCCAGAGCGGTAGCGGACGTTCGACTGACCGCTCTGGCTGCGCTTGCTCTCCTGCAGCTCGGGGCGCCACAGCAGGTCCTCGGCGCGGGGGTGCCACCTGAGGTTGACCTCGTGCAGCCCGGCGTTGTGGGTCAGGAAGATGATCTCGCAGGCAAGCTGCTGCTTGGCTTCGGCGGTCAGTACCGCGTCGACGTGGTCGAACAGGTTGCTCCAGTCCTCCAACCACCCGTCGTGGACGATCACCGGGCTGAAGTTGAGGTGCACCTCGTAGCCGGCTTCGACGAAGTCGTTGACGGCCGCCACGCGGTCGGCGATCGAGGCGGTCCGCAGGTCGACCAGCCGACTCGTGTCCTGCGGCATCAGGGAGAACCTGATGCGCGTCCCACCCCGCGGGTCGTAGTCGAGCAGCTCAGGGTTGACGGTCTTGGTGGCGAAGGACGCCTTCGCACCGGGCAGCCCCGCAAAGAGGTCCACCAGATCGCGCACGTTGTCGGAGATCAAGGCATCGACGGAGCAGTCACCGTTCTCGCCGATGTCGTACACCCAGTCAGTCGGGTCGCACTGGTTGGGCTCGAGCTTCATCCCCTGCCGGCTCGCATGACGGTCCAGGTAGGCGACGATCTGATCGATGTTGACGAACACGGTGATGGGGTTGGCGAAACCCTTCCGTCTCGGCACGTAGCAGTAGGAGCACGCCATGGCGCAGCCGTTGGCGGTCGAGGGGGCGATGAAGTCGCTGGAGCGACCGTTGGGTCTGGCCACGAGGCTCTTCTTCGCCCCGAGGACGAGCACGCTGCGCTTGTTGCGCACCCAGTCGCGCACGTTGCCCGCGTTGCCGTAGAGGCCGGGGATGTCCTGGTGCGACGTCACCTCGACACGCTCAGCGTCGGGGAAACGGTCGAGGATCTGAGCCGCCCGCGGATAACGGTCGAGGTCCGGCTCGTGAAAGATCGTGGTGATGTGCAGAAGCTGGTCGGCAGCGGTGATCACGACCACGACCGTACCGACGTGTCCAGCGTGTCGGGCTGCCCGACGGCGCCGAGGTGGTCGACCCTAGCTTTGCAAGAAGGCACCGAAAGCCAGGTCAGACGTGGCCGTGGACAGCGCCGGGCGCGTCTGAGCACCAGCCTTGGGCCCTCTGGGACCTGGCTTCGTCTTTGCCTTCTTCACCGGCACAGCGATCACGGGCACCGGGCACGCAGACTCCGAGAAGCCCACTCGCTTCCCACGTCCGTCGTACACAACGCCATCGACGAACCATCCGAGGTTGCGACCGCGTTGCCATGAATACAGCCTGTCGTCCGTCAGGTAGGCGACCACTCGTCCGTTCCACAGATGAATCGTCTTGCCGTCTTGGGACACGTAGGCGGTGGCAGTGCCTCGGGCGTCGTACCAAGTCTGCTCCATGGCCCGACGCTATCGCTCCTGCACGCCTGGGGGGACCCCCGACCGAGTTGGCTACGGGACCTGTGTCAGGTTGACCCCTGGAGACGCAGCGAGCGGGCACCGGATGAGTCCGATACCCGCTCTGACCTGCTGTTACTTCGGTCGGGCTGACAGGATTTGAACCTGCGACCCCTTGACCCCCAGTCAAGTGCGCTACCAAGCTGCGCTACAGCCCGAAGCCCGCGAGTCACCACGAAGGTCATCCGCAAGGCGAGCCGAACACTACCGCAGGCCTTCGCGGCAGTCCGAATCGGCTCCGCTCCCAGCTGCATCTGCGACATGACGCACTAGGTGTGCGTTTGCTGACGCCTGGTGGCACCAGATGCAGAGCTAGCGGAAGTCGCGCGACGACTGACGTGCCTGGAGTGCTGCGCCCGCCCCCGGGATCACGGTGTCGAGCGGCACCACCCGGTCGGCGACGAGGTTGGTGACGCCGTCCGATCGCTCCAGTATCCCCCGGATGACGACGGCCACGCTGTTGCGGGCCGCTTGCCGGTAGATCTTCATCACCCCGATCGAGCAGATGACGTTGAGCATGCCGGTCTCGTCCTCGAGGTTGAGGAAGGTCGTGCCCTGCGCGGTGCCTGGTCGCTGGCGGTGCGTGATGAGACCGCCCACGTGCACCCGTCGGGAGGGCTCGGTCGTGGCGAGGTCGGCCACCGAGCGGATGCCCGCACGCCGTAGGTCGTCGCGCAGGTGCTCGATCGGGTGATTCTCCGGCGACGTGCCGGTGGCCCAGAGGTCGGCCAGGGTGATCTCCTCCGGGCTCATCCCCGGGAGCGTCGGCGCGGCCGGCGCGGGCGTGGCTCCGGCCAGGTGATCGGCACTCTCGGCGAACCCCGCCGCCCACAGCGCCTCTCGACGTCCAAGGCCGAAGCAGTCGAAGGCCCCGGCCGTCGCCAGCGCCTCGAGCTGGTCGGAGGTCAGGCCGGCGCGTCGCGACAGGTCGGTCGCGTCGACGAACGGCGACTCCTCGCGGGCCGCCACGATCCGGAGCGCCACGTCGCTGCCGATGCCGCGCACCGAGTCGAGTCCCTGCCGTACGGCGAGCCTTCCGTCGCGTCGGTGGGCCGGCACCGGGTCGGGGGTCCCCGCCACCCACTCGACCCGCTCGAAGGACGGCCGGCAGCACTCCCCCAGCCCGGTCGACTCCACCGACTCCTCGTCACCCAACGGTTCGAGCCCGGCCCGCGCCCTTGACCGCGACACGTCAGGGCGCCGCACCTCCACCCCGTGACGACGGGCGTCGCCGATCAGCGACTGCGGTGAGTAGAAGCCCATCGGCTGGTTGCGCAGGAGCGCGGCCAGGAACGCCGCCGGGTAGTGCAGCTTGAACCACGAGCTCGCGTAGACCAGGAGCGCAAAGCTCAGGGCGTGCGACTCGGCGAAGCCGAAGTTGGCGAACGACAGGATCTTCACGTAGATCGAGTCGGCCTTGTCGCCCACGATGCCGCGCCGCGCCATCCCGGCATAGAGCTTCTCGCGGATCGACTCGATGCGCTCCACCCCGCGCTTGGACCCCATCGCCCGGCGCAGCAGGTCGGCGTCGTCGCGGCTGCAGTCACCGAGCGCGACAGCCATCGCCATCAGCTGCTCCTGGAAGAGCGGCACCCCGCGCGTGCGCTCGAGCACCGGCACCAGGTCGGGGTGGTCGTAGGTGACCGCCTCCTTGCCGGTGGCGCGCCGCACGTAGGGGTGCACGGCCCCACCCTGGATCGGCCCTGGACGGATCAGGGCGATCTCGATGGCCAGGTCGTAGAACTCGCGCGGCTGCAGGCGCGGCAGCGTGCCGATCTGCGCCCGGCTCTCGACCTGGAACACCCCGACGGAGTCGGCGCGGCACAGCATGTCGTAGACGGCCGGCTCCTCCTTCGGCATCGTCGCCAGGGTCCAGCGCTCCCCCAGGTGCTCGTCGGCCAGCTGCATCATGTGGTCGAGCGCGCCGAGCATCCCCAGCCCGAGCAGGTCGAACTTCACCAGCCCCATGGTCTCGCAGGCGTCCTTGTCCCACTGGAGGACCGTGCGGCCGTCCATCCGGCCTCGCTCGATCGGGCACACCTCGCCGATCGGGCGCTCGGTGAGCACCATGCCGCCCGAGTGAATGCCCAGGTGCCGCGGCGCCCCCAGCAGCTGGTCGGCCAACGACACCACGGGCTCAGGGATGTCGAGCGTCCCGGCAGCCGGCAGGCTCGACCAGCCGTCGATCTGCTTCGACCACGCGTCCTGCTGTCCCTGGGAGTGGCCCAGCGCCTTGGCGGCGTCGCGCACCGCCATCCGCGGTCGGTAGGCGATCACGTTGGCCACCTGGGCGGCGTTGCGACGTCCGTAGGTGTCGTAGACCCACTGGATCACCTCCTCGCGCCGGTCGGAGTCGAAGTCGACGTCGATGTCGGGCTCCTCGTCGCGGTGCGCGGAGATGAAGCGCTCGAACGGCAGCCGGTAGAAGACGGCGTCGACCGCGGTGATGCCCAGCGCGAAGCAGACCGCCGAGCTCGCCGCCGACCCTCGCCCCTGGCACAGGATCCCGCGACCCCGCGCGAAGGCCACGATGTCGTGCACGATCACGAAGTAGCCCGCGAAGTCCTTCTCCGCGATCACCTTGAGCTCGTGCTCCAGTCGCTCCCGCGCGACGGCGGCGTGCGGGGTGTGCGCATAGCGTTCGGCGAACCCACGCTCGGCCAGCACCCGCAGCCACGAGTCGGGGGTGTGCTCGGGCGGGATCATCTGCTTGGGCAGGCCGGGCGAGGCCTTGCGCAGGTCGAAGGCGAGCTCGTCGGCCAGCGTGACGCTGCGCGGCACCGCCGAGGGGTACGGCGCCAGGGCGCGCGCCGTCTCCGCCCCGCTGCGCAGGTGGCTCGCCGAGGAGAGGTCCAGCCAGCCGTCGAGGTCGGCCAGGCTGCGCCGCGCTCGGATGGCTGCCATCGCCGACGAGAGCCGGTGCTGCGCCGGGGTGGCGTGGTGGGCGTTGCCCGCCGCGACGACGTCGAGGCCGTGGGTGCCGGCCAGACCTGCCAGCGCGGCGTTGGTGGCATCGGATCCCGGGCGTGGGGACAGCTCGACCAGCACGTGCTCGAGCCCGAACAGACCCGTCAACCGGTCGAGCGCAGCTGCCGCGGCCGTGGGCCCGCCGTTGGCCAGTCCCTGACGCACAGCGCCCTTGCGGCAGCCGGTCAGGACCACCCAGTGACCCCGCCCGCGCTCCCCCAGCTCATCGAGGTCGTAGACCGGCCGACCCTTCTCGTCGCCGCGCAGGTGGGCGTCGGTGATCGCCCCGGCCAGGCGGTGGTAGCCCTCCACCCCACGAGCCAGCACCAGCAGGTGGGTGCCCTCGGGGTCGGGTACGCCGTTCTGCGGCGCGCTGAGACCCAGGGAGAGCTCGGCGCCGTAGACCGTGCGCAGGCCGTGCACCGCAGCCGCCTCGGCCAGCAATGGAGCGCCGTGAAACCCGTCGTGGTCGGTGATCGCCAACGCGTGCAGCCCCAGCCGCACGGCCTCCTCGACCATGGCCGCCGGCGAGCTGGCGCCGTCGAGGAAGCTGAAGTGGCTGTGGGCGTGCAGCTCGGCGTACGGCGTGACCTCGCGCGGCGCCTCGATGGCGCGGGTCGAGGGGCCGGGCTTGCGACGCGAGACCGGACCGTCGTCAGCACCGGGCAGACCACTGAGCCGACGCTCGAGCTCGGACCAGCTCATGGCCGGGTTGTTCCACCCCATCAGTCGTAGCCCGCCTCGACCGACCAGCCGGTCTCACGGCAGACCAGGAGCCAGGCGCGTCCGTCAGCCCCGACCACCTGGAAGCGCGAGGTGAGCCCGGCGCCCCCGGACCACCAGGACTCGTCGCACGGCCACGGACCCGCCCAGGCCGACACCGGCTGCCAGGGCAGCAGTGCCCCGGTGCCGTCGGGCCGAGCGAGTCGGAAGCGTCGCGGCTCCGCGCTCACCAGACCGCGCTCGCAGACCGCGACCACGCGGCCGTCGTCGCCGACCACCTCGGCCAACGGGGGTTCGGCAAAGACCCGGACAGGTGCCGGTCCCGGCACCGAGCCAGGCCAAGGACGGTCGACGGGACGCAGGTCGACGGCCTTCTCGCCCCACGTCACGGTGGCGTGACGCGCCGCCGGACTCCGCCCACCCTGCCGCACCGGGCGTCGTACGGCGTCGAAGCCGACCATCGCCTGCACGCGCGCGACACCCCGCTCGACCCGGTCGTCGGAGCCGCCGCCCCACAGCGCCTCCCCGTGCGCGGCGGCGGGCTCGACGGCGTCGGGCACGAAACGCACCAGCTCGACCGGGGCCGAGATGCCCCCCGACTCCTTGCGGGCTCGCAGCGAACCGCCCATCTCTGCCGACTGCAGCTGCCAGTGCACCCGGTCGACGAGGTCGCGCGGGGCGAAGAAGCGTGGGTGGAGCCAGGTGCGGGCCGACACGACGACCCCCTCCGACTCGACCTCGATGCGCACCCCGGTGGCGACGAGCTGACGGGCGGCCAGCCCGGCGACGAATCGCTCGGTCGTGGTGCGGACGCTGAAGGTCACCGCCTCGGCGGAGTCGAGTGGCGGTTCGAAGACCACCTGCTCCTCCAGCTCGGGAGGGGCGCTGCGTGCGGCGAAGAGCGCCGGGTCCTCGCCGCGGGCGCGACGCCACACCGAGGCGCCGTAGCGGCCCAGCCGGGCCTCGATGGCGTCTCCGGGCAGCGCCGCGAGGTCGCCGAGCGTGCGCAGGCCGAGACGGCGCAGCAGGCTCACCGCGTCGCGCCCCTCGGCGCCCTCGGCGGCGACGACGTCGATCGGCAGCGGCGCCAGGAAGCGTGCCGAGCCTCCGGCGGGCACGACCTCCCAGGCCTGGGTGTCGACCGAGCGGGCGGCCTGCTCGGCGGTGAAGAGGTCGTCGGCCACCCCGAGCCGGACGTCGGGCACCCCTCCCTCCACGAGGGTCTCGCAGATCGTCGCGGCAGCGTTGGCCTCGGTGCCGAACCAACCGCCCGGAGCCCGGACGGCGAGCAGTCCCGGCCGCAGGGAGGCGACACCGGGTCGCAGCTCCTCGACGGCGCTGAGCACCGCCTCGAAGGCGCGTGCGTCGCGCTCGTCGTTGGCGGGCAGCAGGGCGAGGCCGGGACACCGGCTCTGCGCGTCACGACGACGCATGCCACGACGCACCCCCGACGCCCGTGCTGCTGCGTTGCACACCTCCACGAGGTTGCCGGAGACCACCGCTGCGGGCTCCGAGCGACCCAGGCCGGCCTGCGCTGCCGCGGCCACCACCGACCAGTCGGGGCACCACACGACCAGGACCCTCATGTCACTGCTCGTCGCAGCGAGGTCGGGGACGGGACGACGAGCTCGAGGCCGGCGGCGACGGTGAGGTCGGCGCGCTGCACGACCCGTTCACCGCGTCGGACGACGACCGACACCGAGCGCTCCCCCAGCCAGCCGGCGCCGCTCTGCGGTCCGCTCCACCGCGAGTGCTCGAGGCTCAGTCGCGCCTCGCAGCGCGGCCACTGGCCCCAGACCACGAGCGCCCCCGAGCGCGTGCGCAGTCGCGACTCCAGCTTCTCGGCGGCGCGGGCATCGACCACCGCCGGCGGTCGGATCACCACCACTCGGAGGACGTCGATCAGCGCGGCCGTCACCTCGAGCCAGTGCTCGCCGAGGTCGGGCACCAGGACGGTGCGCGAGAGCTCGATGCCGAGTCCGGCAGCGGCCTCGACGCCGAAGTCGGACCACCCGGCGAAACCGACCCACTCGCCCGCCTGAGAGGCCCCGGCAGCCATGGCGAGGGCCAACGTGGCCGAGTCGACGCCGTACGTCGAGCCGGCTGTCAGCGGGGCGACCTCCGCGAGGGCCGGGAGCGTCGCGATCGACTCGCGAGCCGGCCGCCGCTCCATCGCGGCCACCCGCTCGCGCAGCTGGTCGACGACCGAACGGGTCGGATCGAGCGCGATCGCGGGACGGGTGGACACCCCACCATGATCGAACACATGTTCGACCGGGTCAAGCGGGGGTCCTCCCGGTGCCCACGAGGGGCGTTACTTGCGCTTGCGCTTCTCCCGCACCCGCTGCTCGAGCACGATCGGCGTGCCGACGAAGCCGAACTCCTCGCGCAGACGCCGCTCGATGTAGCGCTCGTAGCCGGCCTCGAGCTTGCCCGAGGTGAAGAGCACGAACGTCGGCGGTGCCGTGGTGGCCTGGGTGGCGAACATGATCTTGGGCTGCTTGCCGCTGCGCACCGGGTGCGGGTGCTCGGCGACCAGACGACCGAGGAAGTTGTTGAGCTGACCGGTGGTGATGCGCGTCTCCCAGCCTTCCAGCGCCTTCTCGATCGCCGGCACGAGCCGGTCGACGTGCCAGCCGGTCTTCGCCGTGATGTTGATGCGCGGCGCCCACTGCACCTGCACGAGGTCACGCTCGATCTCACGGTCGAGGTAGTAGCGGCGCTCCTCACCGACGAGGTCCCACTTGTTGAAGGCGATGACCATCGCACGGCCGGCCTCGCGGATCGTCTGGATGATCCGCAGGTCCTGCTCGGAGAGCGACTGCCCGCCGTCGACGACCAGCACGGCCACCTCGGCCCGGTCGATCGCCGTCGTGGTGCGCAGCGAGGCGTAATACTCGTGCCCCGAGGCTTCCTTGACCCGCTTGCGGATGCCGGCGGTGTCGATGAAGCGCCACGCCTTGCCACCGAGCGTGATCAGCTCGTCGACGGGGTCGACCGTGGTGCCGGCGACGTTGTCGACGACGACGCGGTCCTCACCGGCGAGCTTGTTGAGCAGCGACGACTTGCCGACGTTGGGCTTGCCGACGAGGGCGATGCGGCGCGGTCCACCGACCTGGTTCTCGCGGCGCTCGGGCGGCTCCGGCAGTGCGGCCAGGATGGCGTCGAGCATGTCGCCCGAGCCACGACCGTGCAGCGCCGAGACCGGCACCGGCTCGCCGAGACCGAGGTTCCAGAGCCCGTAGGCCTCGGCCTCGGTGCGCTGGTCGTCGACCTTGTTGGCCGCGAGGACGACGGGCTTGCCGGAGCGACGCAGGATCTTGACGACCTCGGCATCGGCGTCGGTGATGCCGACAGCGGCGTCGACGACGAACAGCACGGCGTCGGCGAGAGTGACGGCGATCTCGGCCTGAGCGGCGATGCGCTGCGCCAGTCCACGGGCGTCGGGGTCCCAGCCACCGGTGTCGACGACGGTGAAGGAGCGACCGTTCCAGTGGGCGTCGTAGGAGACGCGGTCACGGGTGACCCCGGGGACGTCCTCGACGACGGCCTCGCGGCGTCCGATGATGCGGTTGACCAGGGTCGACTTGCCCACGTTGGGGCGGCCGACGACGGCCAGGACCGGCACCGGGCCCTGGGGCTCGTCGCTCGGGTCGGAAGAGTGGTGGTCGTCGATCGGCGTGCTGCTCATGCTGACTTCTCCGTGATGCCCCCGCCGGGGTCCAGTTCGTGCTGCCCCGCGGGCAGTGGCCCGGGCAGGGAGAGGCCCGTGCTGCGACGCGCGGCCTCAAGGTCGGCGAGCATCCGGTCACGGAGCAGGCGGGAGGTGTTGCCCACGTGCGCGCGCGTCCGCGGCCATGCGGCCTGCTCGACGGTGTACGGCGTACCGAACACAACGGTCATCGTCCCACGTCGGCGCGGTAGCGACGAACTCGCGCCGCCGGGCTCCCGGGTGCCGAAGATGATCACCGGCACCACCGGCGCCCCGGTGACGTGCGCGAGGTAGGCGGCACCTCGGTGGAAACGCTCCAGCTCGCCCGATCCACGGGTGCCCTCGGGGAAGACGCCGACGACCCCGCCGTCACGCAGGACGCGCACGGCCGACTTCACCGCGGCCGGATCGGTGTGGAACCGGTCGAGCGGGATCTGACCCGTCGCCCGCAGGCATCGGCCCAGGACACCCTTGAACATCTCGATCTTCGTCAGCGCGTGCACCGGTCGCGGCGAGTAGACCGCCACGAGCGGTCCGTCGATGAGGCCGATGTGGTTGGCAGCCAGGATCACCGGCCCCGTGGCCGGCACGAGGTCGGCCCCGATGACGTCCACCCGGTAGCGCCGCCGGATCAACCAGGAGGCGACGGGGCGGGCTGCGCTCAGCAGCCAGCGACGGGGGCGTCGTACGGCGTCGGTGCGCGGGTGCTCACCGTGCGCCGATGTCACCGCACCTCCTGGGCGGCGCTCTCCACCAGGCCGGCGAGCAGTCCGATCACCTCGTCGAGCGTGTAGGACGTCGTGTCGAGCTGCGCGGCGCCGTCGGCCATCACGAGCGGAGCCGTGGCCCGGCCCGAGTCGATGCGGTCACGCTCGCGCAGCGACGCCTCGGTGGCGCTCACGTCTCCCCCGCCGGCCTCGAGGGCTCGACGGGCGGCGCGGGCGGCGGGGTCGGCGGTCAGGTAGACCTTGACCTGCGCCTGGGGCCACACGACCGAGCCGATGTCGCGGCCCTCGACGACGATCCCGCCCGCGGTGGTGTGCTCGGTGATGATGGCGCGCTGCAGGTCGAGCAGGCGGGTGCGCACCTCCGGCACGGTGCTCACCGGAGAGACGGCGGCGTTGACCTCGTCGGAGCGGATCTGCACGGCCACGTCGATGCCGTCGACCGAGATGGTCGAGTCGGTCGGGTCGGTGCCCGCGAGCAGCACCGGCTCGTGACACCTCGCCGCGACGGCGGCGGCGTCGTGGACGTCGACCCCCTGGCTCAGCATCCACCAGGTCACGGCGCGGAACATCGCGCCGGTGTCGAGGTAGGACAGCCCGAGGCGGTCAGCGACTCCGCGGCAGGTGCTGGACTTGCCGGAGCCGGAGGTGCCGTCGACGGCCACCACCATCCCGACGAGGCCGAGGGATCCAGAGGATGACGTCGGCGCCGATGGCCCGGTCAGATCGCGTGCATTCACGGGCGCAGATCCTACCGGTGCGAACCGGTGAGCGGGACCCGCGCGCCTCAGCGGGCGTCGGGCACCGAGCGGACCCGCGTGAGGTCCGAGCGGAGCGCTGCTGCGCCGTGGAGGTAGACGTGGGTGATCTCGGCGCGCGGCAGGTCGGTCTCGACGTGAGCCATCATCCGCACCACGCGCGGCATGGAGCCGGCGATCTCGAGCTCGCGGGCGCAGATCAGCGGCACCTCGCCGAAGCCCAGCTGGCGCGCGGCGTACGCCGGGAACTCGCTGACCAGGTCGGAGGTGGCGGTGAAGATCACCGAGATGAAGTCGTCGACCTCGAGGCCGTTGGAGGCCATGACGTCGAGCACCATCTCGGAGACGCGTTCGAGCATCTGCTCGCGGTCGTCCTCGTCGAGCTGGGTGGCTCCCCTGACTGCGCGTACTGACATGTCGCCCAGCCTAGTGGCGCGTGGTGAGGCTCCGCCCCCGCCTCACATGCTGACGCTGTCGAGCAGGGCTCCCAGCTCGTCGAGGGTGAGCTCGCGCAGCTGTCCGGCCTTGAGCTGGCCGAGGTCGATCGGGCCGAGCTCGGTGCGGGTGAGCTTGCGCACGGGGTGGTCGATCTCGTCGAGGAGCCGCCGCACGATGCGGTTGCGGCCCTCGTGGATGACCAGCTCGACGATCGACTTGGCGCGCGTGGCCGCGATGATGCGCACCCGGGTGACGGCCACCGGGCCGTCGTCCAGCTCGACGCCGGCGAGCAGCTGCTCGGCGGTCTCCTTCGACACCAGGCCGTCGACCTCGGCCACGTAGGTCTTGTCGACCTCGTACGACGGGTGGGCCATCTTGTTGGCGAAGTCGCCGTCGTTGGTGAGCAGGAGCAGCCCCGAGGTGTCGGTGTCGAGCCGACCCACGTGGAAGAGCCGCTCGTTGGCAGGGGCGTCGGGTCGGGCCTCGGCCAGCACGTCGGTGAGGGTACGGCGCCCCTCGGGGTCCGACATGGTCGACACCACGCCCCGCGGCTTGTTGAGCACGAGGTAGACGTGGTCGGAGATCGGAGGCAGCCGCTGACCCGAGACGCGGATCACCGCGACGCGCGGGTCGACCTTGGTGCCGAGGCGGGTGACGATCTCGCCGTCGACCTCGACCTCTCCGTCGAGCATCAGCTCCTCGCACTTACGTCGCGAGGCGACTCCCGACTGCGCCAGCAGCTTCTGCAGACGGATCAGGCCGTCCTCGTCGGTGGCCAGGTGGTCGCTCACGTGTGGTCCTCGCTGGGGGTCTCGCTGGGGGTCTCGCTGGGGGTCTCGCTGGGGGTCTCGCTGGGGGTCTCGGTGGGGTGCTCGGTGGGGTGCTGCTCGGCGGAGTGCGACGACGTCTGCGCCAGTCCGGTCAGCTCGGCCAGCTCGTCCTCGAGGTCCTCCATGTTCGGCAGGTACGGCGCGAGCTCGGGCAGCTCCTCGACCGAGCTGACGCCGATGCGCTCGAGGAAGTAGCTCGTCGTGCGGTAGAGCGTGGCGCCGTGCTCGCCGTCGCGCCCGGCCTCCTCCACGAGGCCACGGGTCAGCAGGGTGCGCATCACGCCATCGACGTTGACGCCGCGGATGGCCGAGACGCGAGCACGCGAGACGGGCTGCTGGTAGGCCACGACCGCGAGCGTCTCGAGCGCGGCCTGCGTGAGGCGCGCCTGCTGACCCTCGAGCACGAAGCTCTCCACGACCGGTGCGAACTGCTCGCGGGTGTAGAAGCGCCACCCACCGGCGACGTTGCGCAGCTCGAAGCCGCGGCCCTGCTCGTCGTACTCCCCCGCGAGCGCGCGCAGCGCGTCCGCGACCTCCTCGGAGGGGTAGCCCACGACCGTGGCGAGACCGAGGGCGTCGAGGGGCTGGTCGGCCACCA
>NZ_JAXMNS010000013.1:0-18785 GCF_034670285.1 Nocardioides sp.
TCTTGTCCTGCTGCACCTGGAAGGTCATGCCCTCGGAGCCCTTCTCGACCACGAAGCCCTTGACCTGGCCGTCGTCGGTGTCGCGGGCCCAGATGATGACGATGTCGGCGAACGAGGCGTTGCCGATCCACTTCTTGGCACCGTTGAGCACCCATCCGTCACCGTCGCGGCGGGCCGAGGTCTCCAGGCCGGCCGAGATCGCTGACCCCACGTCGGGCTCGGTGAGCCCGAAGGCGCCGATCTGCTCCATGCGGGCCATCGCCGGCAGCCAGCGCTCCTGCTGCTCGGGGGAGCCGCACAGGGCGATGGACCCCATCGCCAGGCCGCCGTGCACCCCCATGAAGGTGCCGATCGAGGCATCGATCCGGCTCAGCTCCATGGCGACCAGGCCGTCGACGAGCGCACCGCGCCCGGGGCAGCCGGGGCCGTCGTACGCCAGGCCGGCGATGCCGAGCTCGGCGATCTGGGGAATGAGGTGGTGCGGGAACTCCGCCCGGATCCAGTGGTCGTTGATCACCGGCTCGACGACCTGGTTCATGAAGCCACGCACCCGGCTGAGCAGCTCGCGGTCCTGGTCCTCGAGGAGCAGCTCGAAGCCGAGGAAGTCCGAGGAAGGGGAGTCGTCGGGGTTCAGGACGGGATCGGCGGTGGTGTCGGTCACGGTGGCTCCGCTCGCTGGTGGTGTGGTCTGCGTCTCGTGTCGATTGTCACCGACGACCACAACCGTCGTTCGGCGAAGTGACCTGGGGGTGTCGGCTCCGTAGACTCCCGGCTCGTGGCACTCACCATCGGCATCGTCGGTCTCCCCAACGCGGGCAAGTCGACCCTCTTCAACGCCCTCACCAAGAACAACGTCCTCGCTGCGAACTACCCGTTCGCCACGATCGAGCCGAACGTCGGGGTGGTGGGGGTCCCTGACGACCGCCTGCCGCAGCTGGCCGAGGTCTTCGGATCGGCCAAGCTGTTGCCCGCGACCGTCGAGTTCGTCGACATCGCCGGCATCGTGGCAGGCGCATCGCAGGGCGAGGGCCTGGGCAACAAGTTCCTCTCGCACATCCGCGAGTCCTCGGCGATCTGCCAGGTGACCCGGGTGTTCCGCGACGAGGACGTCACCCACGTCGACGGCGAGGTGAACCCCTCCAGCGACATCTCGACGATCCAGACCGAGCTGGTCCTGGCCGACCTCCAGACGGTCGAGAAGGCCGTCGTGCGGCTCGAGAAGGAGGCGCGCACCAAGAAGGAGCTCGCCGCCAACCTCGCCGCGACCAAGGAGGTCCTGGCTCACCTCGAGGCCGGCACCCCGATCAGCAGCACCGACGTCGACCGCGAGCTCATCCGCGAGCTCTCGCTGCTGACGGCCAAGCCCTTCATCTTCGTCTTCAACTGCGACGCCGACGAGCTGGCCGACGAGGCGCTCAAGGACGAGATGCGCGCCCTGGTCGCGCCCGCCGAGGCGATCTTCCTCGACGCCAAGTTCGAGGCCGAGCTCGTCGAGCTCGGTGACGACGATGAGGCCCGCGAGATGCTCGCCGAGATGGGCGTGGCCGAGCCCGGTCTCGAGACCCTGGCCCGCGTCGGCTTCGACACCCTGGGTCTGCAGACCTACCTGACCGCTGGTCCCAAGGAGTCGCGGGCCTGGACGATCAAGAAGGGCGCCACCGCGCCCGAGGCAGCCGGCGTGATCCACACCGACTTCCAGAAGGGCTTCATCAAGGCCGAGATCGTCTCGTTCGCCGACCTGATGGCCGCCGGCTCGATGGCGAAGGCCAAGGAGGCGGGCCGCGTGCGCATCGAGGGCAAGGAGTACGTCATGGCCGACGGCGACGTGGTTGAGTTCCGCTTCAACGTGTGAGGCAACAGTCGGCGGTCGCGTCGTCTGTGCGGTGAGGTCGATCAGGTGGGTTGATCAGGTGCACCGCACTGTGGTGCGGGTGCCGGCGTCAGCGGCAGGCGGACCTCGAAGCGGGTGCCGCCTCCGGGTCGGTCGCCCACGCTGATCCGGCCCCCGTGGCTCTGCACGATCTCCCGGGTGATGAACAGCCCGAGCCCGAGACCAGGAATGGTCTGACGCGCGACGAGGTCGCCTCGCACGAACTTCTCGAAGATCAGCTCGCGCTCGCTGGGGGCGATGCCGGCGCCCGTGTCGGCGACGACGAGGACGGCGTCGTGGCCCTCGCGGGAGAGCGCCACGTCGACGCGACCGCCCGAGGGGGTGTACTTGGCAGCGTTGGACACGAGGTTGTCGACGACCTCGACGAACGCCTCGTCCAACGTCAGGTGCAGGGGCTCGCACGTGGTCAGGGTGAACTCGAGCCCCTTGGCCTCCACACCGGGACGAGCAGACTCCACCGCCTCGGTCACGAGCGTGACGAGGTCCGAGCGGCGACGCCGGTCATCGCGGTGCCTGTTCTCACCGGCGACGCTGAGGATCTGCTCCACGAGCTTCTCCATGCGCACGATGTTGCGGGTCGCGACCTTCAGCTGAGCAGCGAGCTGGGCGGGTCCGGCCGGGACCGGGTGCTCGAGCGACTCGCAGGCGATCTCGATGTAGCCCTTGACGGAGGTCAGGGGGGTGCGCAGCTCGTGGGCGACGAGTGCCACGAACTCCTTCTGCGTCTTCGCAGCAGCCAGGCGTGCGCTGATGTCGCGTTGCACGGTCGCCAGCGCCGAGGGCTCGCCGGTGTCGGGGTCGGGGACGACGAAGCTCGAGATCTCGACCGGGACGGCGGAGCCGTCGGCACAGCGCAGGGTGGACTCGCCGTGCCAGCGCCCGTCCTTCATGACGGCCGGCTGCTCGACCTGCTGGGACCGCTCGATCCCGTCGGGCGTGAGGTAGTCGCTGATCGTGGTCGTGGACACGTCGGCGTCGGCGGACGTGCCGACCATGGATCGCCCGGCCGGGTTGACGTAGCGCACCGACCCGTCGAGACCGGCGATCGCGATGAAGTCGCTCGAGGCGTCCACCAGGGCGCGGAACTGCTTCAGGTCGGTGTTGGCAGCGCGCAGCTCGGTGATGTCCTGGGCGATCCAGCCCGTGCCGAGCTGGCGGTCCCCGATGGCGTCGTGGAGGGGGAACAGCTGTCCGCGCACGACCATCTCGCCGGTCGGCAGGTGGAGCACGAGGTCGCCCGACCACCGCTCGCCGCTGCGCACGCGGGCGTGCAGCTCCTCGGCCTGGTTCTCCCCGACGAGCGCCTCGGCCGTGGCCCACACGGTGGAGCTGGTGAGGTTGAGCAGCTCGGCGAGCCGGGGGTTCACATAGCTCAGCTGGCCGCGGTCGTCCATGATCGAGATCAGGTTGGGGGAGTCGTCGGCGAGAGCCTTGAACCGCGTGAGGTCCTCGCGCGCCCGCTCGTAGTCGGTCAGGTCCGTGCAGACGGCCACCACGCCCTCGAAGGCGCCGTCCGAGCCGTGGACGGGCTCGAAGGTGGTGCGCAGGTCCAGGCCGTCGACGTTGTTGCGGATCGTGAAGCTCTCGCCGGTCAGGGCGCGGCGCAGCGTCGCAGCGATGTCGGGCTCGGTGTAGAGGTCGAAGAGGTTCTGCCCGACCAGCTGGCCGGGCTTCAGACCCATCCCCGCGAGCCCCGGACCCACCGAGAGCGTGCAGACGCCCTGGAGATCGAAGGAGTAGATCATCTGGGGGCCGAGGTCGGCGACGTCCTCGAGCGACTTCGTCGCCTGTGTCATGAGCATCCCCTCAGCAGGTCCCGAGTGACGCCACGTCGGGGGGGAACGCGGCGTTTCCTGTGGCGACTCTAAGCCATCGGCCCCGGTTTGGAGGCGAGTTGGACGAGCGTGGAAGGCTCGGACCGTGAGTGAACATCGCGTGGCCCCGGTCGATGCCATCTGGCTGAACATGGACCGACCCCAGAACCTGATGGTGATCGAGTGCCTGATGTTCCTCGACGGCCCCGTCGATCGGGCGCGGTTCGAGCAGGTGGTGCGCACCCGACTCCTGGAGCTCTACCCGGTCTTCTCTCGCCAGCCCGTCGACGGTCGTCGGCGCTGGGGCCGCGGTCGCGGCCGCGCGCGCTGGCGCGACGTGGGGGAGATCGACCTGAGCCGCCACGTGCGGGAGGTCCGGCTGCCCGCCCCCGGGGACGACCGTGCGCTCCAGGACTACGTCGGGGGCTTCCTGGCGACCCCGCTTCCCCGGGACCGGCCGTTGTGGGACATCCACCTCATCGAGGGCCTCGCCGAGGGCTCGGCCATCTTCGTGCGTCTGCACCATGCGCTGGCCGACGGGATCGCGCTGACGCAGGTGCTCTTCTCGCTCACCGACCTCGAGGCCGAGGGCGACCGCGATGGCTCCTTCCACCCCGACGGTCGTCACCACCTGCTCTCCGAGGTCGTCCAGGCCGCGCGCCGTGCCGCGCCCGAGGTGCCCAAGCTGCTGCGCCCGGCGCGGATCCGCTCCAACTTCCTCACCGGCCTGCGCCTGGGCCTGAGCGGGATCGGGGTGCTGAAGAAGCTGCTGTTCACCCGCAACCCCGAGAGCGCCGTCGCCGGGATCGCCGGTCGCGAGAAGCAGGCCGTCTGGTCGGCCCCGCTGGAGCTGGCCAGGATCAAGGCCATCGCCACGCACTCCGGCGCCACCGTCAACGACGTGCTCGTCTCGGCGCTGGCCGGCGCGCTGGCCGGCTACCAGCAGGGACACGGTGGCCGTGCGGTCGACCTGCCGACGATGATCCCGGTCAACCTGCGCCCGCTCCACCTCCCGCTGCCACGCGAGCTCGGCAACCGGTTCGCCCTGGTGATGCTGAGCCTGCCCGCCGGTCCGGGGGAGGCCTCGCGCCGCCTGGCCGAGACGAAGCGTCGGATGGATGCGATCAAGGCCTCACCGGAGCCCGTCATCACCTTCAGCCTGATCCATGCGATCGGGCTGCTCGGCACCCGGCTCAACCGATCGCTCGTCACGTTCTTCGCTGCCAAGGCGACCGGGGTGACCACCAACGTGCCCGGGCCGCGTGAGGCCCGCTACCTCGCCGGCACCAGGATCTCCGGTCTGCTCGGCTGGGTTCCCGGATCAGGGGAGCAGACGCTCGGCACCTGCAGCTTCACCTATGCCGGCACCGTGCGGATCGGCTTCAAGACCGACACCGCGGTGATCCCCGATCCCGAGACGATCCTGGCGGCGTTCCATGGCGAGATCGAGGCGCTCGAGGCCGCCGCCGGTCTGGTGGGCACCACCGAGAGGTCACGCGTCCAGGGCTGACGGGTCGTCGTACGACTCCGAGGGCGTCAGTGCGCGGAGCACCTGGTGCCAGCGCACGAGGAACTGCTCCTCGTCGAGCTTCTTGCGCCGCAGCCAGGTGGTGACCTCGGCATTGCACTTGCTCGCGTTGCACGACCGGCAGGCCGGGACGACATTGTCGGCGGTGTACCGGCCGCCGCGCGAGATCGGCAGGACGCAGTCCTTCTGGAGAGCCTCGACCGGCTCCAGGCAATAGGCGCACCCGCCCCACTCCTGCTGCAGACGCGACCACTGGAGGTCGGTGAGGTCGTGCTCGACCTTGCTCATGCGGCGCTTGCGGCGACGTGCGTAGGTCGCTGCTCTGGTCCGGGTCGGCACGAGCTCAGCCTAGTGCGCCGCACCGCCGCGGCCGCCCGCGCCTCGTCATCACACCTAGTGGACGATTCGTGGATGGATGACCGGCCGGTGGGCGTGGGACCAGTGCGCGACCCGTCGGAACCAGGGTTCCCTGACGGGGCCGGGTGACGTGATGACCGCGGCCTTCTTGGCTTGGCGGACCTCGCGCACGAGCCGCCGATGTGAGGCGGCCTTGAGGGTGTCCTGCCGATGTTGAAGAGCGAGCTCACGTTCTAGGCCGGTGTACATGACTCTCCTGCAGGTCTCGTGTTCGCGGAGTTCAACCCTCGATGCTGAGGGGTCGACAAACATCCGCCGCGGTGGCCTATATCGAATTTTCAGTACTTGTCAAATCGACCTCGGGGAGCGGGTGATCTTCTGGCATACTCGGCCGATGGGGGAGATCGCTCGGGCACTTCATGACGTCCTCGTCGGGCGCGACGCCGAGCTGGCAGCCGCCCTCACCGCTTTGACGAGTCCCTCACCGGTGGTGCTCGTCCGAGGGCCTCCCGGCATCGGGAAGTCGGCGCTGGCGACCCAGCTCTCGAGTCGAGTTGCTGGAACGTTCCGTGTGGCCCGAGGCTCGGCTCGCGAGCTCGAGATGGCGCAGCCATTCGCCCCGCTCTGTGAGGCGATGTCCGGGCTGGGGATCCTCACCGCTGGGGCCGTGCCGGGCAGCGTCGATGCGTGGCTCGAGCTGATCGATCGGGTGCGTGCCCGAGAGCGCCTCATGTTGCTGATGGAGGACCTGCACTGGGCCGACGTCGGTACTCTCGCCGTGCTGTCGCGCTTGGCCCGTGGTCACGATGCCCACCCGGTCGCGGTGCTGGCGACGATCCGACCGATCCCGCAGCGCCCCGAGGTCGACGTCTGTCTGTCTTCACTGAGTGGCTTCGCCTTCCTGCTCACGCTGGGAGCCCTTGACGGCGAGTCCGTCACGCAGCTGGTGTCGCGCTTGATCGACTCACCCCCCGGTGACCGACTGCGAGAGGAGATCGGGCGCGCAGCGGGAAACCCCGCGATGGTGCTCGAGCTCGTGGCCTGCATGCAGGCCGACGGCGCGATCCACCGGGGGCCGACCGGCCCGGCCGAGCTGACGGGTGCGGGGTGGATCGGTCCCGCTGCCTCCGCAGTCGTGGGTCGGCTGGGCTTCCTGACGGCTTCTGCCCGAGTCCTGCTCGCCCACTGCTCCATCCTCGGGGCCCGCTTCTCGGTCACCGATCTCGTCGCGTTCACCGGCCGGGCCACGGCAGAGCTGATGCCCCAGATCGAGGAGCTGAGCCGCACTGGTCTGCTCGTCGTGGTCGACGATCATCTGGCCTTCACCCACGACCTGGTGCGCGAGGCGGTCTACCGGGAGGTGCCCGCGCCGGTCCGGGCCGCCGCCCACCGCGACGCGGCTCTGAGGCTCAGCGAGGTCTGCGCCTCCCCGGTGGTGGTGGCCGAGCACTTCCTGCGTTCCTCTCGAACCGGCGACTTCAGCGCTGTCGACGTGCGCCACGAGGCGACGGGGCTGGTGGATGACGCGGGCCCCGTGCCACAGCCCGGGCTCCTCGATGTCGTGCCGAGGGGGCGGCTCCGCGCCGAGCTCGTGGTCCCGACGGACCCAGGGGCCGCGCCCCGGCACGCCGTGGCCGGCCACCGGCTCGAGCCGGGTGTGCGCGAGGACCCTCGCGGGGTGATGACGATCGGTCGCGAGGAGGTCGAGCCGGCCGGTGACGAAGAAGAGTCGTCGGCCGAGGCCGAGACACTGCTGCTGCTCGGCACCGGACTCCACGACCTGGTCGAGCTGAGCCAGTACGACGCAGCGGCGACGCACGCCGTGGAGCTTGCCGGCGACCAGCGACAGACGTATGCGATGTACCCGCACGCGACAGCTGCGCACGCGGCCTACCACCACGACCGCCACGACCTGGCCGATGAGCTCCTCGCTGCCGGGCTCGCGGCCGCGCAGGCGTCGGGTGACGGCAACGGCCTCCAGCTGCTGCTCGTCACCGGAGCGGTGCAGCACCTGGCTCGCGGAGACTGGGTAGCCGCCCTCGCCGACTCGAGAGCCAGTGAGATCCTCGCCCGCGAGGACCGCGCCCGCGTGTGGGTCGAGCCGTCCTTGGTGTGCGCCCACGTCGCCCTCCACCAGGAGGGGCCCACCACGGCTAGGAGGCACCTGGAGCACGCGGTGCAGCTGGGCGGCGGCGGCTCGCCCACATTGGAGGACGACGGCATTGCTCGCCTGGAGATGATGATCGTGGAGCGGGAGAACGCGCCGGACCGGAGTGCGCTGCTGGCCTGCGAATTGTGGACGGACCTTGAGGAGCGTGGGCTGTCTCTCGACCAGGCGTCACTTGCCCCGACGATCGCTCGCCTGGCCCGGGACAGGGGTCGCTCTGACGTGGTCGAGTCGGCGGTGAGGTTCTCCGAGACCATCGAGCTTCGCCACCCGGGGGTGCCCAGCCTGAGGTCGTGGGCGATGCGGTCTCGCGCGCTGGCCGAGGCGGATCCGGACCTGGCCCTGGAGGGGCTGCGTGAGGCCCGTTGCTCCCTGCGGCGTCCCGACGTGGCGCACGCCGCGGCCGAGGCGGCGACGCTCCTGGCCGGTGCTGGGCGCACCGTCGAGGCCAGGGCCAGCGCCCACGAAGCTCTTGACATCTGGGGCGAGCTGCACGCTGTCGCCGAGGTCTCGTGGCGTAGAGCGCAGTTCCGACGTGTCGGCATCGTGACCGGGGTGCGGGGGACGAGGTCGCGCCCGAAGTCGGGCTGGGACGCGCTCACCCCGACCGAGGTGCGGATCGCCCGGCTGGCGGCGGAGGGGTGCTCCAACTCCGAGATCGCCGACCTCCTGGTGATATCTCACCGAACGGTGCAGAGCCACATCGGGAAGGTGCTCGCGAAGCTCGGCATCTCCTCGCGTCGCGAGCTGGTGCGTGCTGCCTCGCAGGGCTGCTTGGAGCAGCTTGGATCGCCGGATCGGCGTTGGCGGCCGGCTGAGCCGGCTGAGCCGGCGGCAAGCATCACGTGACGCGTCACGCGGCACCTGGCTCGCGACGGCGCCCCAGAGCCCGGTGCTGTCGTCGGTGGACGGCACAATGCGCAGCGTGAATGATCAGCCGACGCTCGCCGACTTCCCCGCCCACAGCCACGACAAGCTGCGCTACGGCGACACCGACCGTCAGGGCCACGTCAACAACGCCGTCTTCGCCACGCTGCTCGAGACCGGGCGCATCGAGGTGCTGCGTGACGTCAACGACGACCTCAACGAGGACGGCCTCGAGTGGGTCATCGCTCGGCTGACCCTCGACTTCCTCGGCGAGATCCTCTGGCCCGGCCAGGTCGACGTCGGCACACGGGTGCAGCGCCTCGGCACCACCTCGGTCGGCATGGAGCAGGCGCTCTACCAGGACGGCCGGATCGTCGCGCGCGCTGAGACCGTGATCGTGCAGATGGACGCCGCGACCCGTCGGCCGGCTCCGCTCTCGGAGACCGCACGCGAGCGCTTCGCAGCGCTCCAGCCCTGACGACGGCTGCTAGTCGACCGGACCGAGCTCGGCGATGTGCACCACCGCGTCGCCGGAGTTGACCACCGGTGCCTCGGTGCGCCCGACGACCAGGCCGTTGCGGTCGGCGTGGATCAGCCGCACGCGTCGGCCGAGGGAGTCGAAGAGCCCGCCGATGCGCTCACCCTTGGTGACCTCCTGGCCGAGCCGTACGTCGAGGTGGACCATGCCCGTGCCACGGGCGCGCACCCAGCCGCTGCGCCAGCTCTCGGCGCTGGTCGGCGGGTCGTCGTCGGCGACCGGGTCGGTCATGTCGAGGGCGGCGAGCACCCGTCGTACGCCGGCGACACCGGCGTCGATCGCCCAGTCGTCCATCCGCCACGCCTCGCCGGCCTCGTAGAGCAGGACCTTGGCGCCGCGCTCGCGGGCGGCGTAGCGCAGCGAGCCGTCGCGCAGCTTGGCGTGCATCATGATCGGTGCACCGAACGCGGCAGCGAGCTCACGCGTCTCGGGGTCCTCGAGGTCGGTGCGGATCTGCGGCAGGTTGGTGCGTCGGTCGGACCCGGTGTGCAGGTCGATGCCCACGGTGCACTTGTCGACGACCTCGGTCATCATCAGGTGCGCGATCCGGCCTGCGAGCGAGCCGCGCGCGGAGCCCGGGAACGAGCGGTTGAGGTCGCGACGGTCGGGCAGGTAGCGGCTGCCGATCATGAAGCCGAGCACGTTGACGATCGGGATGGCGATGACGGTGCCGCGCAGCGTCTTGGCGTCGAGGTCTGCCAGCACCTGTCGGATCACCTCGACGCCGACGGCCTCGTCGCCGTGGATGGCGGCGTTGATCCAGATCGTGGGGCCGTCCTCGCGTCCGTGCACGACGCGGATGGGGAGGTCGACGTCGGCGCCGGTGACCAGGCGGGTGATCGGGAGCGTGAGCGCGCGGCGCAGACCGGGGCGCACCCGGACGGTGCCGATCTCGAAGGAGGGACGAGCCATCAGGTCACCGCCCCCGGTTGCGACGTCGTACGACGGCGGGCGGGCGTGGGCCGAGGTAGGAGCGGGCCGGGTCGACGGCCAGGCCCTGACGCAGCGCCTCGCGTCCGACGAGCATCCGGAAGCCCATCTCGTCGCGGTTGCTCAGCGTCATCTCGGCGGTGAGGTCGCGGCCCATCAGGCGCAGCGTCATCGGCACCACGAGGCGACTCTCGGCGTGGCCCGAGGAGCTGCGGACCTCACGCGTGTCGAGCACCGGGCTCTCGACCTGGACGGCGTCGTCGTCGGTGGCCTGCCAGGGATGCACGGAGTAGCGGACCCAGGCGGCGCCGTCGCGCTCGAACTCCTCGAGGTCGAAGGCGTGGATCGCCGAGCTGCGTGCTCCGGTGTCGAGCTTGGCCTTGATCCACTCGACGCCGGCATCGGGGAGACTCACCCACTCCCGCCAACCCGCGAGGGTGTAGGAAGGTTCTGTCGGCCTATCGATTGGCCCGTCGATCGGCACGATGCCCTGTCCCTTCGTCATCAGTTGGTGAACCCCACGTGAAACTCGCGATCCTCTCCCGCGCGCCTCGGTCGTACAGTACGCAGCGACTGCGCACGGCCGCGCTCGACCGGGGTCACGACGTGAAGGTGCTCAACACCTTGCGCTTCGGGATCGACCTGGCCGGCGACGAGCCCGCCCTGCAGTTCCGGGGCAAGCAGCTCTCGACCTACGACGCCATCCTGCCCCGCATCGGCAACTCGGTGACCTACTTCGGCACCGCCGTGGTGCGGCAGTTCGAGCAGATGGACGTCTACACGCCCTGCACCTCGTGGGGCATCAGCAACTCGCGCGACAAGCTGCGCGCCACCCAGATCCTGTCGCGCCACGAGATCGGGATGCCGGCCACGACGTTCGTGCGCGACCGCGCCGACGTGATCCCGGCGATCGAGCGGGTCGGCGGTGCGCCGGTGGTCATCAAGCTGCTCGAGGGCACCCAGGGCATCGGCGTCATCCTGGCCCCCGACATCAAGGTCGCCGAAGCGATCATCGAGACCCTCCACAGCACCAAGCAGAACGTCCTGATTCAGCGCTTCGTCAAGGAGAGCAAGGGTCGTGACATCCGTGCCCTCGTCGTCGGCGACCGCGTCGTGGCTGCGATGCGGCGCGTGGCCCAGGGCGACGAGTTCCGCTCCAACGTCCACCGCGGCGGCGCCGTCGAGAAGGTCGACCTCGACCCTGAGTTCGAGAAGGCAGCGGTGCGCTCGGCGCAGATCATGGGCCTGCGCGTCGCGGGCGTCGACATGCTCGAGGGCGCCGATGGTCCGCAGGTGATGGAGGTCAACTCCTCACCCGGGCTCGAGGGCATCGAGCGGGCCACCCAGCTCGACGTCGCCGGCTCGATCATCGATTTCATCGACAACCAGGTCGCCTTCCCCGAGATCGACGTCCGTCAGCGGCTGACGGTCTCGACCGGCTACGGCGTCGCCGAGATCACCGTGCAGGGCGCCTCCGACCTCGTCGGCAAGTCGCTGGGTGACTCCGGTCTGCGCGAGCGCGACATCTCGGCGCTGACGCTCCAGCGCGGCACCAGCGTCATCCCCAACCCCAACAGCAGCCACGTGCTCGAGGCCGGCGACCGGCTGCTGTGCTTCGGCAAGCTCGAGGAGATGCGCTCGATGATCCCCAGCCGCCGCAAGCGCAGCAAGCGGATCAAGAGGCTGCCCGACGAGCCGATCCACGAGGTCGCCGCGCCGCCTGCTGACTAGGGCCCTGATCAGGCGCCGACCAGGGCGCCTCAGGTCGTGGGCTTGGACGACGTGATGGCGGACGTCGCCACCGCGGTTGCGATCAGGCGACCGTCGGGTGCGACGAGCTCTCCCGACGCGAAGGCGATCCGTCGTCCGCGCCGGGTGACCCGGCCGTGCCCGACGATCGGCCCGGCCAGCCCGGGGGAGTGGAACTGGGTGTGCAGGTCGGTCGTCGGCGCCCACTCGCCCTCGTCGAGCGTGGCCACCACGACGGACCCGAGGACCGAGTCGAGCATCGCGCAGAGCAGACCGCCCTGCACGTGCCCGGCGAGGTTGAGGAACTCCGCCCGTGCGGTGAAACCGATCTCGATGGTGCGGGCTCCGGGGTCGAAGGCGCGCAGGTCGAAGCCCAGCAGGACGGCGGCCGGCGGGGGAGTGATGCGGCCCTCGAGGAGGTCGTGGGCCCAGGTGGTCGTCATGGCGCCACCGTAGCCAGCCCCGACCGGCACGGAGGATCTGACGTTCCTCGCGCTCTCTCCTAGAATCGGGGCACTGTGACTTCCTCCGAGACCGAGCCCACTGCTCCTGCCACCGACCGGGCCACCGAGCGCGCCGACGAGCGGCTCGCCGCCGACGTCTCCCGCGAGGCCGCACGCCGTCGTACCTTTGCCGTCATCAGCCACCCCGACGCCGGTAAGTCGACGCTGACCGAGGCGCTGGCGCTTCACGCACAGGTCATCAACGAGGCCGGCGCGGTGCACGGGAAGTCGGGACGCCGCTCGACGGTCTCGGACTGGATGGACATGGAGAAGGCGCGCGGGATCTCGATCACCTCCGCGGCGCTCCAGTTCGCCTACGGCGACCACGTCGTCAACCTCGTCGACACCCCCGGCCACTCCGACTTCTCCGAGGACACCTACCGCGTGCTCTCGGCCGTCGACTGCGCCGTCATGCTCATCGACGCCGCCAAGGGCCTCGAGCCGCAGACGCTCAAGCTGTTCCGGGTCTGCAAGGCGCGCGGCATCCCGGTCATCACCGTCATCAACAAGTGGGACCGCCCGGGCCTCGACGCGCTCGCGCTGATGGAGGAGATCGAGAACCAGATCGAGCTCCAGCCCACGCCGCTCACCTGGCCGGTCGGCATCGCCGGCGACTTCCGGGGCGTCCTCGAGCGACGCAGCGGCACCTACGTCGCCTACACCCGTACGGCGGGGGGCGCGACGCGCGCGCCCGAGGAGCGGATGGACGCCGACTCCGCGGCCGCCCGCGAGGGCGACGCCTGGACGGCGGCGGTCGAGGAGTCCGACCTGCTCTCCTCCGACGGCTCCGACCACGACCAGGAGCTGTTCCTGTCCGGGTTCACCACGCCGGTGCTCTTCGCCTCGGCCATCTCCAACTTCGGGGTCGCCGCGATCCTCGAGACCCTCGTCGAGCTGGCTCCCTCGCCGCCGGCGTTCCGCTTCGGCAAGGCCGACGAGGACGGCCGACCGGCGGAGGTCCGCGAGGTCGCCGCGCCGTTCAGCGCGTTCGTCTTCAAGGTCCAGGCCGGGATGAACTCCGCCCACCGCGACACCGTCGCGTTCGCCCGGGTCTGCTCGGGCGTCTTCGAGCGCGGCATGGTCGCCACCCACGCGCAGTCGGGGCGTCCGTTCGCGACCAAGTACGCCCAGGCCCTGTTCGGCAAGGAGCGCTCGGTGCTCGACACCGCGTTCCCCGGCGACATCATCGGTCTGGTCAACGCCAACGCGCTGCGCGTCGGCGACACGATCTACCTCGACGAGCCGGTCGACTTCCCGCCGATCCCGTCGTTCGCGCCCGAGCACTTCGCCGTGGCCACCTCGGCCGACGCCGGCCGCTTCAAGCAGTTCCGCAAGGGCATGGAGCAGCTCGACCACGAAGGCACCGTGCAGGTGCTGCGCTCGGACCTGCGCGGCAACCAGTCGCCGGTGCTCGCTGCGGTGGGTCCGATGCAGTTCGAGGTCGCCCAGGCGCGCATGGAGGCCGAGTTCGGCGCTCCGATCCGGCTGGAGACGCTCGGCTACACGCAGGCACGCCGTACCGATGCCGCGTCGGTCGCCGGACTCAGCGCCGTGCGCGGTCTCGAGGTGCTCGAGCGAGGCGACGGCACGCTGCTCGTGCTCGCCCCCGACAAGTGGCGGATCAGCGTGGTCGAGCGTGACCACCCGGAGCTGACGCTCGAGACGCTGGTCGCCGGAGACCGCTGAACGGTCGGCCCCACCAGGGGTCCCGCCCACGGGCGGGCTCGGGAGCGGCGGGTCTCCAGCTCAAGACCACTGCACTGACCCCGCTCATGGGGTCGGTGTGGCCCAGCCGCACCTACTCCGGATGGGCGCGCTCCTCCTCGACCTTGCGCGGCACCCGCAGGAGCCGGATGCCGGTGACCAGCCCGACCCCGCCCACGACGTTGCCGAGCAGGGCCCAGGCCACGGCGCCGGCCGCGGCGCCGAGGCCGTAGTCGGCGCCCGCGAGGAGTCCGCCGAGCATGAACAACGAGTCGAGCACGCAGTGGAACAGCTCGGCTCCGGCGAGCAGAGAGCCGAAGAGGATCGCGGGGATGATCTGGACGCCGAGGTTGTCGGTCGCGTGCTGCATGCGGGTCATCAGCGTGATGACGGCGCCGGCGAGCACGGCCAGCGCAAAGCTCTCGCCGTTGACGCCCAGCTCGGCGTAGTGGGTGCCGACCTCGACGATCGTCGGGTGGAGGTCTGGGCGGGCTGTCACCAGGATCCACATGATCAGCAGCCCGCCGACGATGTTGGTCACCAACGTGACGACCCACAGTCGCCCCAGCCCGAGCAGCGTTCCGCTGCGGGCAGCGACGGCGGTGACCGGCACGAGGAAGTTCTCGGTGAAGAGCTCGCTGCGCGCGAGCAGCAGAGCGACGAACCCGATCGAGAAGGCGATCCCGGCCAGGATCGTGTCGCCGGTGTGCTCCTTGACGACGAGGTAGGCCAGGACGCCGAAGCCGACGTCGATCCCGCCCAGCAGTCCGGTGGAGACGAGCGCCAGCATCGGTCGCTCGAGGCGTTCGCGTCCCTCGTCGACGAGTCGGTCGAAGGCTTCCTCGAGCTCGGGCTCGGGACGATCAGTCGGCGTGCTCACCCCCGGAGCGTAGGGCCTGGGTGCCGGGTTCGGTCGTCACCCCGAGGGGGGCGGTGTGGATTCAGGCCAGGGCGAGGAAGAGCTTCTCCATCTTCTGGACGTCGACACTGTCGACGCCGTCGCCGTCCATGAGGCAGTTCTGCAGGCCGGTGGCGACGATCGCGTAGCCGCTGCGGCTGATCGCCTTGTTGACCGCGGCGAGCTGGGTGAGGACGGACTCGCAGTCCGAGCCCTCCTCCATCATCCGGATGACGCTCGCGAGGTGCCCGTTGGCCCGCTTCATGCGGGTGATGATCGCCTTCATCTCGTCGGGTTGCAGGTCCATCAGTTGTCTCCTTCGGTGGTGGTGCCGGGCAGCTGCGCCAGCGCCTTGGCCAGGCGTTCGCGCGCATCGGTGGCGACGGTGCGCAGGTCGTCGGCAGCGGCGCCCTCGCCGGCCACGGACATCATCACGTCGGGGTCGATGGCCTCGACGACGGTGCCACCCTCCTCGAGGGAGCGCACCACGACGTTGCACGGCAGCAGGGCGGCGATGGCGGGCTCGGCCAGGAGCGCGACGTGGGCCAGCTGCGGTCGGCAGGCGCCGAGGATGATCTGAGGTGCGACGTCCACGTCGAGCTTCTTCTTCAGCGTGGCTTTGATGTCGATCTCCGTCAGCACGCCGAACCCGGCGTCATCGAGCAGGTCGCGGACGGTGGCAACGGTCTCGTCGTAGGACAACGTGGTGGTGGCTCGTAGGGTGAAGTCAGCCATGTCGTGCTCCTTCGCGGGGCGGTCGTGAGTGGTCGTCGCACCTGGTCTGACGGTGCCCCACCAGTGTAGCAACCCCCTGGGGGGTTCGCACGATCCTCTGACTAGGGGTGAAGCGCCGATCGGGGTTCCGGGCGCTACGGTGAGGGCACTCGCTCGGAACATGGCAAGGGCGGGCACCTGTTCGGCTACCCCTGGACCTCACTGTGACCTCCACCCCCATCGCATGACGAACGCTTCCGAGGAGCCCATCGGCCTCCCCGACGAGCGTGCCGTCGGCGCGCCGTCCGGCCTCGCCGTCGCGCTGCGCCGCTGCGCCGCGGGGGACCAGGACGCCTTCGCGGAGGTCTACGACGCCACGTCGGCTCGCGCGTTCGGCTTGGCGCTGCGTGTCCTGCGGGACCGGGCGCAGGCCGAGGACGCCGTCCAGGAGGCCTACCTCCAGGTCTGGAAGCAGTCGGCCCGCTACGACGGCGACCGCGGGAGTGCGATCTCCTGGATCCTGATGATCGTGCACGGCACGGCCGTGAGCCAGGTGCGTTCCTCGCAGTCGCGCAGCAACCGCGAAGAGGTCTACGAGCGCCAGGCCGACCCGCTACGGGTGGGTCGCGAAGACCCCACGAGCGCCGCCGCGGACGCCTCGATGGACGCCGACCGGGTGCGCGAAGCGCTCGGTCAGCTCACCGAGCTGCAGCGTTCCGCGATTGAGCTGGCCTACTTCGAAGGACGCACCCACACCGAGGTCGCCGGCATCATCGGGATCCCGCTCGGCACCGCCAAGACACGCATCCGTGACGGCTTGCTGCGCCTGCGCGACGTGATGGCGATCGCCGGCTGACCCACGCTCGACAGACCTCGGGCCTCCGTTCGGTCTAGGGTCACCGCCATGTCCTCGATCCCGACCGGGCCCACCGGTTCCTTCCGGCCAGACCTGCCCGACCAGAGGCCGCTCGGCTCCGGCTTCGGCGCCACGAGCACCGCCGCCGACGTCCTCGACGGCATCGACCTCGGCGGGCGCACCGCGCTGGTCACCGGCGGGTATGCCGGGATCGGCCTCGAGATCGTTCGGGCCCTCGTCGGTGCCGGTGCGCGCGTGCTCGCCCCGGCACGGCGCCCCGACGAGGCGCGTCGCACCCTCGGCGACCTGGTCGATGCCGGCGTCGAGGTCGCCGCGATGGACCTCGCCGACCAGCAGCAGGTGGCGTCGTACGCCGCCGACGTGGTCTCCGCCGGTCGGCGACTCGACCTGGTCATCGACAACGCCGGGATCATGGCGCTGCCCGAGACCCGCACCGATCGCGGCTGGGAGATGCAGCTCGCGACCAACCACCTCGGGCACTACGCCCTGGTCAACCACCTCTGGCCGGCTGTCGCCGAGGGTGCACGAGTCGTGAGCGTGTCGTCGTCCGGGCACTACTACTCGCCGATGCGGTGGGACGACCCGTGGCTGGAGTCCGACTACGACAAGTGGCTCGCCTACGGCCAGTCGAAGACCGCCAACGTGCTCTTCGCCGTCGGCCTCGACGCGCGCGGTCGTGCGCGTGGCGTGCAGGCCAGCTCGGTGCACCCCGGGGCGATCCTCACCAACCTCGGCAAGCACCTGACCGACGAGGACGTGGCCGCGCTCCTGGCGCCGGACGCCGACGGGAACGTCTCGATCCCTGAGTTCAAGACCCCGGAGCAGGGGGCGGCCACCGCGGTCTGGGCTGCCACGAGCCCGCTGCTCGTCGGGCACGGCGGCGCCTACCTGGTCGACTGTGACGTCGCGCCGTGGGCGGGCGACGACGAGGACGGCGGCAGCGACTCGCGCGGGGTCAAGCGCTACGCCGTCGACCCCGACGAGGCCGAGCGGCTGTGGGCGTGGTCGGCCGAGCTGACCGGGGTCGATGCCTTCGGGTGACGGGGTTTCGAGGCTCGCTGCGCTCGCACCTCAACCACCGTTCGGGCCGCTGCGCTCGCACCTCAACCACCGTTGGGGCCGCTGCGCTCGCACCTCGACCACCGTCGGTGATCACCACTTGAGGTGATGGCTCAGGTCGCCGACCTGGTCGACGTACATCGTGCGCGAGTCGAACCACCAGCGACCCGTGCCCCGCGCCGCACCGTCGACGTCGTCGAGGCGCTGGAACGTGTCGCGGTAGTGGCCGGTGATGATGATCTGCAGCGGCAGGTCGTCGGTGGCCTGGGTGACGAGGTAGCTGGTCTGCGCCGTCGCGGAGCCGGCGTCGTCGTCGACGTCGATGATCGCGTTGGTCGTGACGTGCTTCGTCCTGGGCGTGCCGTCGTCGTAGAGACGCGTCGCCATCTCATACATCGCGCGCACGCCGTCGCGTCCCTCGAAGACCGTCTCCGGCGGGCCGTCCTCCTGGCCGAGGATCCGCCCGTGGGCGAACAGGTCGGCGACCCCGTCGAGGTCGCCGGCGTCGATGCGCAGGGCGTAGGTGTGGAGCAGGTTCTCGATCGCGCGAGCACTGTCGGTCACGGCGTGGAGCATAGGCTGCGCGCTCATGACACCACCAGAGCGTCTTTCGGTCCCCTCCGTCGTCGCCGCGGCGCGGCGCAAGGAGGGGCTCGACGACTTCGGGCCCGGCGGCACCGCATCGTTCGACGAGCCGCTCGGGGTGCTGCTCGACGCCTACCGCTCGGCCGGCCTGCACGAGATCGGCGCGATGATCCTCGGCGGTGGCGTCGTGCACTCCCTGCGCATGCGGCTGCGCGCCCAGGAGTGGGTGCGCCGCCACCCGGAGATCCTCGACGAGGACGTCAGTGACCCGATCGTCGTGGTCGGGATGATGCGCTCCGGCACGACCCTCGCCCAGCGCTTGCTGGCGGCCGACCCACGCCTCCGCAGCGTGCGCGGGTGGGAGGTCCTCCAGGTCGCTCCGCCGCTCGACCTCGACCTGGCGTCGTCGGCCCCCGACCCGAGGGTCGCGGCCGGGCTCGAGCGGCAGGAGCAGACCCAGCAGCTCGCTCCCGAGCTGTTCGCGATCCACCCGATGTACGCCCTCGAGGCGGAGGAGGAGATCGTCTTCCTCGCCGATGCGTTCCTGTCGCACGTGCCGGAGTCGGGCGCGCACGTGCCGACCTACCGCTCGTGGCTCGACCAG
>NZ_JAXMNS010000014.1:0-18187 GCF_034670285.1 Nocardioides sp.
CCCTTGGCCGTCGGCGCCCACCGGTCGCTGCGCCACGCGACCGGGGTCGCGGCCTTGAAGCGGTTGCCCATGTGGCGCCAGATGTCGTAGCCCTCGGGAGCCATGACGACGTCGTTGCGGAACGGCACCTCGTTGTAGGACACGAAGTCGGGCTGGAGCGCGAGCACCTTCGCGACGTCCTTCTGGAACTTCTCCACCGTGAGGCCGGTGTAGATGTTGGCCTGCACCATCGTGATGTCGCTCGCGTCCGGCGCCGGGGTCGGTTCCGGAGTGGGCTCCGGGGTCGGCGTCGGCGTGGGGGTCGGCGTGGGAGTCGGCGTCGGTGTGCTCGCCGCGACCGAGCGCACCGGGGAGGCCGCGACCGCGGTGCTGCTCAGTGCAGGCGTCGCCAGCACCGAGAGGGCCACTCCCCCGACCACCAGGACGCGCAGGGTGCCCAAGACGCGGGGGCGCAGGCGATTCGGGACCGGTCGAGCAGACATCGGGGGGTGCTCCTAGAGGGGCGTGTGCGGTGCCCTGAGGGCTTCGTCCCAGGAATCACACCATCCCCACCAGTCACACACAAGCAACTCCGGAGAACTACAGATCTGTAATTCGACCGGCCCCGGCTCGGATCAGCCGAACGTCGCCACCGCGCTGATGAAGAAGTGGTCGCTGATCTTGTTGGTGACCGGCGAGGTGTCGCGCCGGTAGCTGCTCCAGGCCACGCCGCTGCCCACCACCCAGTCGACCGAGATGGGTTGCGGCGGCGGACGGCAGCCAGAGCTGTAGCTGCCGCCGTTGGACGCCGTCAGCCCGGCCTGGGGGACGACGTTGCAGTAGAAGATCTCGCGGTCGTTCATGTCGCCGGTGACCAGCACCGGCAGACCCGACTGCTTGAGGTTGTTGACGATCGAGACCAGCGTCGCCTGACCCTGCCGACGCTCGGTGAGGTACTTGCCGTCGTGAGCCGACGGGTGGGTGTTGACGACGTAGAACTCGCGGTTCGTCGTGCGCTCGCGCAACCTCAGGATCGGCTGCGGCCGTGGGCGTCCCATGAACGGGATGATGAAGCGGTCGCCGCTCACGAACTCGAAGCGGCCGCTGTCGTAGAGGATCGAGTTGTCGGTCTCTGCGACACCCCACTGGAAACCCGGGTAGGCGGCGAAGCCGGTGCGGGCCTGGAGCGTGCGGAGCTGGTCGTCCTGGAGCTCCTGCATGCCCACGATGCCGACACCGTGGTCGACCATCCGGTTGACCGCGCCCACCGAGCGTGTCGAGGCCGGGGGGAAGCTGCGGCGGCTTCCTCCGGGGGCGGTGTGCTGGCTCCCGAGCACGTTGAACGAGCCGACGGTGACGGAGAACGGTGCGGACGCGGCCTTCTCGGCCGCCTTCTGCTCCTTGGCCTTCTGCTGAGCGCGCTTCTCGGCCAGCACGGCGAGCTCGCCGAGGGCCTCGGTGCGCTCGAGCACGGCGGCGTCCAGGCGCCGCTGCGCCTTGACCGCCTGCTTCGTGCCCGTGGGGTCGGTGGCGGACTCGGAGTCGTCGTCCCCGGCCCCGTCGACGTCCGCCTTGTCGTCGCCCGGCCTGCCGTCGTCCGCCTCGTCCGCGTCGTCGTCGCCCCCGTCAGCGGGAGCAGCGGCCGGCGAGGCCACGGGCACTCCGGTGATGTCCTGGGCGCTCGTGGCGCCCGATCCACCGGCAAGAGCCTGGATCATCAGCCCGCCGGTCACCATCACGACCACGATCAGCGCCGCCACGATCGCGGTCTCCCGCGTGCGGGCAGCAGAGAGCGCGCGGTGGGGGTTGAGGGGCATCGCGTCAGTTTAGCCGCCGACCCCAGCGTTCGTGGGATCGTCAGCGATCACGCGCCAGCAGGGTCCGGGCCCGCGCGCGCCAGCCACGCCGTGGGCGCGGGTCGGTCTCGCGGCGCTCGCGACGCAGGCCCCGCACGTCCTCCAGCAGGCGGGCCGAGAGGTCGAGGGCCACCTCAGCCACCTCCTCGTCGCGCACCGAGGCAGGACGGCGCCGTGGCGCCAGGTCGGCGGGCACCCGTAGATTCTCGAGGTCGCCGCTGATGTTGAAGTCACCGCTCGCGAGGTACTCGACGGCCCGGTCACCACGTCGGCGGCAGTCCGCGATCTGGTCGTCCTCGGGCCAGAAGCGCTCTCCCCCGCGCGGGACGAGTCGCTGGTCGGCGAGGTAGGAGCGGATGAACACGCCGCGGTCGAGCGCAGATCGGAACCCGTCGAGCCTGCTGTTCAACCGGCGCAACGTCTCGGCCTCCACCACTCCCATCGAGGTGTTGGGGAAGGAGCCGGACAGGTCGATCCCGGCGGCGTCGAAGCCGACCTCCTGCGCGAAGCGGTGCCAGACGTCCTCGCGCGGTGCGCTCGGGTCGAGCACCAGCACGTGGGTGCGTTCGGGCGGCACGGCCGTGGTCCAGCGCTTCAGGACCAGTCGCAGGTCCAGGGAGCGCCAGTTCCAGATGGCCGTCGAGCTGCGGGACTCCTCGCGGGCGTAGTCGGCCATCGGGGTCGTCGCCCCGTTCTTCAGGCTCTCCTGCCAGCTCGCTGCGAACAGCCCCAGCGGCTCCCGGGCCGTCACGACCACGTGCACCTGCGCCGGCGCCAGCGCCGCCACCATGGCCTGCGCCTGCTTGCGGGAGGCCGCGGCGAAGAACTCGTGGCTGATGAGGCCCGTGCCCTCGCTCGCAGCGAGCTCGGCCAGGACCCGCTCCCAGGCGCCGCGGTGGTGCTCGGGGGCGCGGTCCTGCGCGGGGTCCTCACGCACGGTGCGCGAGGACCACAGGTGGTCGCGACGCTCGACGCCCGGGACGACGAGCCCGCGACGACGCAGCTCGTCACGGTTGGACCAGATGATGGTCTGAAGGTAGGACGTCCCGGTCTTCGGCAGACCGATGTGGACGACGACGCGGTCGACCACGGCAGTACCCGCTAGTTCTCGTTCATCTTCGCGAACGGGTCGACCCCGTCGGGCGCGGCCGGGGTGCCGTCCTCGTAGACGGCGTTCTCGCCGCTGCCGAAGACCAGTCGCTGCTCGGAGTCGGACGAGCTCTCGGGCTCCTGCGCCCCGGAGGTGCTGCTGCGCGAGGAGGTGGAGCGCGACGAGGTGCCGGGGAAGTTCTCGTACCAGTAGTCGACGTGGTCCTGGTAGCGCAGCGTGCGGTTCTGGGAGTAGTAGACGCCGAGGTTCTCGTCGCTGCGAGCCGACGAGGTCGACCAGTTGGCCGACCCGTTGACCACGGCGTAGCTCGCGGAGTCGCGACCCATCTTGCCGACGATCGACATGACCTTGAGGTGGAAGTAGTTGTCGAAGATCTTGTCGCCGTTGAAGTCCTGGACGAGGTGCTTCATCGGCACCGCACCACGACCCGAGGAGTCGCGCAGGTAGCGACCGACGTCGATGCCCATCACGGTGTAGCCGATCTTGACGTCACAGCCGCGATTCCACAGGGTGCGCACCTGGCGGGCCAGGCGCATGCCGCGGTCCTGGCGGATGACGTCGGGGGCGATGCGGATCACGGTCTTGCCGTTGGGCGTGTTGGTCGCGCCGTTGCACTTGACCTTGTTGAGCAGCTTCACGATCGGGTCGTAGGAGCCCTTGCCCGACAGCGGGAACATGATCAGGTCGGAGTTCTTCAGGTTCGCCGACGCGAACGGCACCTTCAGCTTCTTGTCCTTGGCCGCCTCGTTGAAGACCTGGTTGTGGAAGCGCCACGCGGGCCTGTTGTTGGTGTGGGTGTAGACGTCGTTCCACTGGTTGTTCGTGGAGGCCAGCGTGAAGTTGGCCGAGCCCTGCATGACGACCCGGTTGACCGAGCCGACCTCGGAGAACATGAAGAACTTGCTGTGCGAGGCCCCGCCCGCGCCCCGGCAGGAGCGCTTGCACGTGCGCGCCCAGCTGGACCGGTTCTTGGGCCACTTGGCGTTGCCGGACTTGAGCCCGCTCTTGAGCCGACGGAACGTCGCGTTCGGCTCCTCGTCGGTGTTGTTCTGGCCGTCCATGATCAGCTTGACCCGGACCCCGCGCTTCTGCGCCTTCAGCAACGCCGTGGCGCCCTCGCTCGTGGCGAAGTTCCAGGTGAAGATCTTGATGACCGAGCCACGCTTGGTCGAGTCGATCGACCGCATGATCTTGCGGAAGATGGCCCGACGCTGGGTCGTGCTGCCCAGCGGGGAGTTGAACGTGGGCCCCGCCTTGGGCTTGAAGTTGTCGGGAGCCGCGCCGGCCACGTCGTTCGCGCTGACGGGGACGAGGAGCGCGAGACTCGTCACGAGCAGCAGGATGAATTTCTTGGGCACAGCTGAGGTCCAATCACGAGAACATGCTCCGGGAGCATCTCAGGGCGTGTCGCAGGGCGACGGGCGGGTCGAGGATCAGGCTACGGCGTGTTCCCTGACGAGGCGATCTCGCCGCGCAGCATCGGCTCAGGCCCGGCAGCCGACGAGGAACTCCTGGTAGTCCTCGTTCTCCGAGAATGACGGAGGCGCAGCCTGGACCGGGCCGCCCAGGACGGCGTAGAAGGCGTCGTCGAAGCGGACGATCCGCTGGCCCGACGAGCACGTGATCACGTCGCGCTCGACGTAGACCCCGCCCGCCTCGCAGCCGGCGTACATGCGCGGGAGCTTGGCGCCCTCCGACCAGACGTCGTCGCACGCGGGAGTGCCCTCGGGGATCTCGGCATCGCCCGCGGAGGGCGTCGAGGAGTCGACCTCGCTGGAGGTCGATGCCGGGGTGGTCGGGTCGGCCACGGCCGAGTCGGCGTCGTCGTCGGAGCCGCAGCCGGCGAGGGCGCTGCTCGCGACGAGCAACAACCCCGGAAGGACAACACCTCGACGGGAGACCATGCCCTCCAGTATAGATCAGGTGCGCCCGGTGGCCAGGAGGACGACGGATGCCCGCCGGGCGGGCCGGCCTGCCGGGGCTGTGCCCGCCGCAGGGATAGCCTGCGCAGGTGAACTCCGCTCCCTCGCGCGTCTATGTCGCCAGGCTCGTGGGTCTGCCGATCTTCGACCCTCAGGGCGACCAGGTCGGCAAGGTGCGCGACCTCGTGGTGGCGATGCGCTCGGAGTCGGCTCCCCCGCGGGTGCTCGGCCTGGTCGGCGAGATGCCCGGGCGTCGCCGGATCTTCGTGCCGATGACCCGCGTCACCAACATGGACCGTGGGCAGGTCTACACGACCGGGCTGCTCAACATGCGCCGTTTCGAGCAGCGCTCCACCGAGACCCTGGTCATCGGGGAGATGCTCGACCGCCAGGTGAAGATCCCGGTCAAGAGCGGCAGCGGCACGCCGAGCATGGTCAGCGGCACCGTCTACGACGTCGCCATGGAGCAGGGCCGCACGCGCGACTGGGTGCTGAGCCGGGTCGCGGTGCAGGAGCCCGCCAAGGCGCTGCGTCGCCGCGGCCAGACGCACATCGCCGAGTGGCGCGACGTCCAGGGCCTCACCCAGGCCGACAGCGACTCGCAGGGCGCGACCCACCTGCTCCACGCCCTCAACGAGATGCGGCCCGCCGATGCCGCGACGATGCTGCACGACCTCCCCCTCGCCCGTCGTACGGCGGTCGTGGCGGCGCTGCACGACGAACGACTCGCGGAGGTCCTCGAGGAGATGCCCGAGGAGGACCAGGTCGACATCCTCGAGCACCTCGACAGCGAGCGCGCAGCCGACGTCCTCGAGGAGATGTCGGCCGACGACGCAGCCGACCTGATCCGCGACCTCCCGCCCGAGACCGCCGAGATCCTGCTCGACCTCATGGAGCCCGAGGAGGCCCAGGACGTCCGGCGCCTCATGTCGTACGTCGAGGACACCGCCGGCGCGATGATGACCCCCTCGCCGGTGATCCTCGGCACGGACGCGACGGTCGCCGATGCGCTGGCGCACGTGCGCAACCCCGACCTCACCACGTCGCTCGCCGCACTCGTCTACGTCTGCCGCTCCCCGCTGGAGACCCCGACCGGACGACTGATCGGGTTCGCCCACATCCAGCGGCTCCTGCGCGAGCCGCCGTCGAGCCTGGTGGCCGGCGTGCTCGACGAGTCGCTCGAGAGCCTGCGCCCCGAGGCGACGATCACCGAGGTCGCGCTGCACCTGGCCACCTACAACCTGGTCGCCGCGCCCGTCGTCGACGAGAACGGCCACCTCCTCGGCGCCGTCACCGTCGACGACCTGCTCGACCACATGCTCCCCGCAGGTTGGCGCGACCGCGCCCTGACCGAAGGGGGACGTCGTGGCTGAGCGTCGCCCGTCGTCCTCGCGGCTCGACACCCCCAAGGACAGCCGCCGCCAGCTCGTGAAGCGGCCGAGCTACGACTCCGACACCTTCGGCGTCTTCGCCGAGCAGTTCGCGCGCTTCATGGGCACCGCGACCTTCCTGGCCTACATGACCATGGTCGTGGTCGTCTGGGTCGCCTGGAACGCCGTGGCTCCGGACGGAGCGGCGTTCGACGCCTACCCCTTCATCTTCCTGACCCTGATCCTCAGCCTCCAGGCGTCCTACGCCGCTCCCCTGATCCTGCTGGCCCAGAACCGGCAGGAGCGTCGCGACAAGGTCATCGCCGAGCAGGACCGACAGGCCAACGCCCGCGCCCACGCCGACATGGAGTTCCTCGCCCGCGAGGTCGCCTCGCTCCGGATGGCGCTCGGTGAGGTCGCGACCCGCGACTACCTGCGCTCCGAGCTGCGTCAGCTGCTCTCCGAGCTCGACGAGCGCGGCTCAGGTCGAGCGGCCGAGTAGCCGGCCCTTCCCGGACTTCCGGCCGGCCTTCTTCTCGGTGTGCCCGGCCTGGCCCGGTCGCCCGGCTCCCGTGGGCGACGTGCCGACGAAGTACGCCGACTTGTCGGCGCCGCGCAGGGCCTCGAGGCCGTCGTGGAGCAGCGCCGACGTCGCCGCGGAGAGCGGTCGAGCCTCGTGCGACCCGGCGAGCGGGTCCGTGTCGAGCACGAGTCCGAGGTCGACCAGGGTGTCGGCGTCGTCCTGGGTGGTGCGGACGAACAGCGCGAGCAGCTGCTCACGAGTGATCGCAGGGTCGAGGCGCTTCTCGACCAGCGTGCGGACGGCGTCTGCGACGGCTGCGCGGCCGGGCCGGAAGCTCGCCCGCGGACCCGAGGTCACCATCGCGCCCCACTTCCGCACGAACTCGTCGCCCGAGTAGGACTCGTAGTGGAACAGCTCGAGGCGTTCGTCGTCGTGCGTCACTGCCTGCGAGCCGTCGGCGAGCAGCGCCTTGTGCAGGCCGAGCCAGAGGTCGGCCCCGGGGCGGATCCCGGTCTTGCCCTGGAGGTGACCGTGGAAGTAGGCCCGGTTGCTGGGCTCGGACACCGCGCCGAGGGCGTGCAGCAGACGCAGGTCGGGCTCGTCGAGCAGCCGCTTGAAGAGGGTGGGCTCGCCGTCCCAGGAGAGCCTGCTCACCGCTTCGCGGGGGGCCAGTCGTACGGCGGGCACCTCGCGCGGGACGTCGGCGAGGGCCTCGTGGTCGACGCGCACCACCTCGTCGCCGTCGACGTGGAACACCCACTCGACCTCGGTGGCCACCGCGCCTGCGCCGACGAGGTGGCTCACGACCCCGGCGTTGGTGCACTGACGCTCGTTGAGCCCGGCGGGGCGGCGCTCGCCCCACCAGCCTGGGCCGGCCTTCACGCACGTGACGTGGGGATGGGCGTCGAGGAACGCAGCGACCTCGTCCTGCCCGGGGGCGCCGGGCTGGTCGAGGAAGACCACGAGGTGATCGAGGCCGCCGGCCAGGTTGCCCGCCACGAACCGTCGGACGTGGGGCAGGGTGTCCTTGACGGTGCTGGCCGCGATGAGCATGCCCGCGAGCCTAGGCCCCCCGCGACCCACCTCCGTGCGGAGCCACGCCCTAGACTTGGGGGCATCATGAGTGCTCCGAACCCCGATCTGCTCCACGCCGCCCTCGCGACGGTCAACGACCCCGAGATCAAGCGCCCCATCACCGACCTCGGCATGGTCGAGAGCGTCGAGTGCGACGACCAGGGCATCGTGCACGTCACGGTGCTGCTGACCGTCGCCGGCTGCCCGCTCAAGGACACGATCACCCGCGACGTCACCGCCGCCCTCGAGGCCGTCGACGGCGTCCAGGGCGTCGACCTGACGCTCGGCGTGATGACGGCCGAGCAGCGCTCAGGTCTCGGCGAGCAGCTGCGTGGCGGCCAGGCCGAGCGCGAGATCCCCTTCGCCCAGGCGGGCTCGCTCACCAAGGTGTTCGCGATCGCCAGCGGCAAGGGCGGGGTCGGCAAGTCGTCGGTCACGGTCAACCTCGCGCTCGCGATGGCCAAGCAGGGCCTGAAGGTCGGCATCGTCGACGCCGACATCTACGGTCACTCGGTCCCGGCGATGCTCGGCGTGGCCGACGCGCGCCCCACCCAGGTCGATGACCTGATCATGCCCGTCCCGACGCCCAGCGGCGTCTCGGTGATCTCCATCGGCATGCTGAAGCCCCGTCGCGACCAGGTCGTCGCCTGGCGCGGACCCATGCTCGACCGGGCCCTGGTGCAGATGCTGTCCGACGTCTTCTGGGGCGACCTCGACGTCCTGCTCCTCGACCTGCCCCCGGGCACCGGCGACGTGGCGATCTCGCTCGGCCAGCACCTGCCCAACGCCGAGGTCGTGGTCGTCACCACGCCTCAGGAGGCCGCGGCCGAGGTCGCCGAGCGTGCCGGCACAATGGCCTCGATGATGCACCAGCGCGTCGTCGGCGTCGTCGAGAACATGTCGTTCCTGCCGTGCCCCCACTGCACCCCCGAGGGCCCCGACCACGCCGACCACCGCATCGAGATCTTCGGCTCCGGCGGCGGCGACCGGGTGGCCACCACCCTGGGCGCCCGCTTCGGCTACGACGTGCCCGTGCTCGGCCGGATCCCGATCGATCTCTCCCTGCGCGAGGGCGGCGACGCCGGCAAGCCGATCGTCGAGGCCGACCCCACCGCTCCGGCCGCGCTCGAGCTCACCAAGGTGGCCGACGCGCTCTCCGGGCGCAGCCGTGGACTGGCCGGCATGCAGCTCGGCCTGACGCCCAGCAGCAAGTTCTAGGGGGCCTGCCGTGTTCGGGGTCGGACTCATGGAGCTCGCGGTCATAGCGCTGGTGGCCATGTTCATGTTCGGCCCCGACAAGCTGCCCGAGTTCGCCAAGCAGGCCGGCGCGGTGCTGCGCAAGGCACGCTCGTTCGCCAACTCCGCGCGCGACGACCTGCGCGAGGAGCTCGGACCCGAGTTCGCGGACCTCGAGCTGCGCGACCTCGACCCCCGCACGATCGTGCGCAAGCACATCATCGAGGCGATGGAGGATGCCGGCGAGGAGTCGCGCGCACCCAAGCGCAGCGGCGTGAAGGTGCTCGCCGACGGCGAGGTCCCGCCGTACGACGTCGACGCGACCTGACCCTCAGGGACCTCAGGGCCTCAGGGGCCTCAGGGGCCTCAGGGACTCTGCACGGCAGCGATCGCGGCGAAGGCCACGAGTCGCACGCGCGACCTGACACCCTCGCCCTCGACCAGCTCGAGGAAGTCGGCGCCCACCCGGGCCGGGACCCCCTCGTGACGGCCGCCGTCGCGGCGGTGCACCAGGCACCGCTCCCCCGCGTCGCCGAGCCTGCGCAGGGCCGAGCCGAGCCCGAGCCGGGTCAGGGGCGACCAGGCCACCTCGGGCACCGAGCGATCGGCGGCCCCGTCGACCGCCGTCAGGGCAGGCAGCGGCACCAGCCACTCCTGTCCCGAGGCGGTGCGCAGCAGGCACCACGACTCGCACACCCGCTCGAGGCGTCCGCGCAGGACGCCCACCCCCACGACGTCCAGGCCCACCTCGTCGTCGAGCGACGCCTGGAGCCGTGAGGCCAGGCTGACCTGCTGGTACTCCGTGCGACTCCGGTCGGCGACCTCAAGGTCGCGGTCGGCCTCGAAGAGGGCTCCGGCCTGGTGCTCGAGGTCGTCCAAGAACCCGAAGAGCTCCTCCTCCCACGTCATGGGGCGACCCTAGCCGTCCTCGGGAGGCAGAGCGGTCCCGATCGCGCCCATCCGTTCGAGGACGTCGTCGATCGTGCAGGCCTGCGCCCACCCGGGCCGTCCCTCACCCGTCATGTCCCGCAATCCAGCGACCTCGCGCCTGTGGAAACAGGGCTTGACGCCATCGCCGAACAAGCGTTGAGTGACGCAAACAGACGCAAACACATAGATCAGACAGGTTCTCGGCATGACTGTCTCCCTCCTTCGTTGCGCCGTCGTGTGGCTCGGCGTGACGTCCGCGGCACTCACGACCGGCCACTGGGCCCTCGGTGCGCTCGCTCCGGCCCCCACGGCACCCGCCTTCTCGGCGCTGGTGCAGGTCGCGGCGGCGTCGGCGCTGCTCGGCTGCGCCGCCTGGGCGTGGAGCGTGTCGACGCTCGTCATCGTCGGCGCCGTGCGGCTGCACGTGAGTCGGCCTGCACCGGGTCTGCCCACACCGGGTCGGTTGAGTGGGCCGCCCTGGCTGCAACGGGTGCTGCTCACCGCCTGCGGTGCCACGCTCCTCGCCACCACCGCGCTGGTGCCGACTCACGCCGTCGCTCCTCCGGCGCCCGGACCCGGTCCGGTCGCCGGCGAAGGAGTGCGCGCCCTCGTCGGGCTCCCGCTCCCCGACCGGACCACCGGCCTGCTGCGGAGAGGCCGTGCCGACGAGGCACTCGACCCGGTGGCCGCTGTCAGCCGCGCAGCCAACGCCATCTCCGAGCGCGCGACCTACACGGTGCGACCCGGCGACTCCCTCTGGCGCATCGCCGAGCACCTGCTCGGACCGAGCCCGACCCCGAACGAGGTCGCGACCCTCGTCCACCACCTGTACGCCACCAACCGAGCCGTCATCGGCGTCGACCCCGACCTGATCCGGCCCGGCCACCAGCTTCGGACGCCGCTCGAGGGGCGTCCGGCCCGATGAGAGGAACCACCATGACCCGACCCACCGACCCCATCCAGTCCAGCCAGTCCATCCAGTCCAGCCAGTCCACCGGGCCCGCCGAGGTCGTCCCGTTGCGCGTCGCGGTCCCCATCGCGACCACCCAGGGCACGCTCGCCCTCGCGCTCCAGCCGCGCACGGACGTGCCTCCGGCTCCCCCGCTGGGCGCCGGCCACCTGCGGCGCGACCTCGACCAGTGGGCGGCGCGCTACGCGCAGGCCGCGGTCGAGATCGTCGGGGGTGACCGTCCGGTCAGCCAGCTCGCGCGATGGACCAGCCGCGAGGTCTACCTCGACCTCGAGCGCCGCGCCCTGCTCGTCGCCCGGGCTGGACAGCACCAGCCCGGACTCGCCCGCGTGCAGCCGGTGCGACCACGGGTGCACAGCGTCCACGCCTGTGTGATCGACGACGGAGCAGCCGCGGAGACCAGCATCCACGTGCGCTACGGCGAGCGTTCCCGGGCGCTGGCGGCGCGCTTCGAGCGTCGCACGGGCCCGGAGAGCACCCGCTGGGTGTGCACCGCCCTCGAGTTCGCCTGACCCGCCGCCCGGCATCACCGAGGAAGACGAACGGGCGGGACCACCGTGAGGTGGTCCCGCCCGTTCTGCTGAGCGAGTCAGCCGTTGGCTCGTGCGGTCAGCCCCGTGGGGCCGCCCGGCGCGCCGTGGCAGGCCTTGAACTTCTTGCCCGAGCCACAAGGGCACTTCTGGTTGCGACCCACGTCGGCGAACTCGTCGTCCTCGACGGCGGCCTTGACCTCGACCTCGCCGTCCTCGGAGGGCGCGGAGTAGGACAGGTTGCCGACCGGGGCCGGGGCCTCGAGGCCCTTGGCGTGGATGTGCGGGACGGCTGCGCGCTGAGCACTGCCCTCGGGCTGCATCAGCGGCTCGTAGGCCTCCTCGACCTCGTCGTCGTCATCCTCCTCGATCTGCACCTCGAGGTTGAACAGGAAGCCGATCGCCTCCTCCTTGATGCCGTCCATCATCGTGGAGAACATCTCGAAGCCCTCGCGCTGGTACTCGACCAGCGGGTCGCGCTGCGAGTAGGCACGCAGGTAGATGCCCTCGCGGAGGTAGTCCATCTCGTAGAGGTGCTCGCGCCACTTGCGGTCGAGCACCGAGAGGAGCACACGCCGCTCGAGCTCGCGCGCCACCTCCTCGCCGACCTCTTCCTCACGCCGGTCGTAGGCAGCCTGGGCGTCGGCCTGCAGCTTCTCGATCAGCTCGTCCTTGTCGAGGTTGATCTTGCCGCCGGCCTCGCTGAGCAGGGCGTCGAGGTCGATGCCGATCGGGTAGACCTGACCGAGGTCGGTCCACAGCTGCTCGAGGTCCCACTCCTCGGCGAAGTCCATCGTCGCCCCGGTCACGTAGCCGACCACGACGTCGTTGATGAAGGTGCGGATCTGCTCCTCGATGTCGGCGCCCTCGAGCACCTCACGACGCTCGCCGTAGACCACCTGGCGCTGGCGGTCCATGACGTCGTCGTACTTGAGGACGTTCTTGCGCGACTCGAAGTTCTGCGACTCCACCTGTCCCTGCGCGTTGGCGATCGCGCTGGTGACCCGCTTGTTCTCGATCGGGACGTCGTCCGGGATCTTGAGCATCGTCAGGACCCGGTCGACCCAGTCGGACTTGAACAGACGCATCAGCTCGTCCTCGAGCGAGAGGTAGAACCGCGACTCGCCCGGGTCACCCTGACGACCGGAACGACCACGCAGCTGGTTGTCGATGCGGCGCGACTCGTGACGCTCGGTGCCGACGACGTACAGACCGCCGAGCTCGCGGACCTCGTCGTGCTCGTTGCCGACCTGGGTCTTGATCGTCTCGATCATGCCCGGCCACGCGGCGTCGTAGGCCTCGGCGGTCTCACCGGCGGGCTCGAGGCCCTGCTTGCGCAGCTCGGCGTCGGCGAGGAACTCCACGGACCCACCGAGGGTGATGTCGGTGCCTCGACCGGCCATGTTGGTCGCGACCGTGACCGCGCCCTTGTGGCCGGCCAGGGCGACGATCTTGGCCTCGTCGGCGTGGACCTTGGCGTTCAGGACGCTGTGAGCGACTCCGCGCTGCGTCAGCTTGTCGGAGAGGTGCTGCGACTTCTCGACCGAGACGGTGCCGACCAGCACGGGCTGGCCGTTGGCGTTGCGCTCGACGATGTCGTCGACGACGGCGTCGTACTTGGCCTCCTCGGTGCGGTAGACGAGGTCGGCCTGGTCCTTGCGGACCATCGGGCGGTTGGTCGGGATCTGGACGACGCCGAGCTTGTAGATCTTGTCGAACTCGCTGGCCTCGGTCATCGCCGTGCCGGTCATGCCCGAGAGCGTGTCGTAGAGGCGGAAGTAGTTCTGCAGGGTGACGGTGGCCAGGGTCTGGTACTCCTCGCGGACCTCGACGCCCTCCTTCGCCTCGATCGCCTGGTGGAGACCGTCGTTGTAGCGGCGGCCCGAGAGCATGCGGCCGGTGTGCTCGTCGACGATGAGCACCTCGCCGTTCATGACGACGTACTCCTTGTCGTTGCGGAACAGCGCCTTGGCCTTGATGGCGTTGTTGAGGAACGAGATGAGCGGGGTGTTGGCCGACTCGTAGAGGTTCTCGATGCCGAGGTGGTCCTCGACCTTGGTGATGCCGGGCTCGAGGACCGAGATGGTGCGCTTCTTCTCGTCGACCTCGTAGTCCTCGTCCACGACGAGCTTGGTGACGATCTTGGCGAACTCGCCGTACCACTTCACCTCGTCCTGGGTGGGGCCACTGATGATGAGCGGCGTGCGGGCCTCGTCGATGAGGATCGAGTCGACCTCGTCGACCACGGCGAAGTTGTGACCGCGCTGCACGCAGTCGTCGATCGCGGACGCCATGTTGTCGCGCAGGTAGTCGAACCCGAGCTCGTTGTTGGTGGCGTAGGTGATGTCGCAGTTGTAGGCCTCGCGACGCTCCGCCGGACGCATCTCGGGGAGGATCACGCCCACGGTGAGTCCGAGGAAGTGGTGGATGCGCCCCATCTGCTCGGACTGGAACTTCGCCAGGTAGTCGTTGACCGTGACGACGTGGACGCCCTTGCCGCTGATCGCGTTGAGGTAGGACGGCAGCACGGCGACGAGGGTCTTGCCCTCACCGGTCTTCATCTCGGCGATGTTGCCCAGGTGCAGGGCGGCACCACCCATCACCTGCACGTCGAAGGGACGCATGCCGGTGACCCGCTTGGAGGCCTCCCGCACGGTCGCAAAGGCCTCGGGCATCAGCGCGTCGAGGCTCGCGCCCTCGGCGTAGCGCTCCTTGAGCTCACCGGTCATCGCCTGGAGCTCGGCATCGGTCATCTTGACGAAGTCGTCCTCGATGGCGTTGACGGCCTTGGCGATGCTCTCGAGCTGGCGGAGGGTCTTGCCCTCGCCGAGGCGGAGCAGCTTGTCGATGATGACGGGCACGGGTGGTGACTCCTGAGTCGGGCGAATCGTCCGGCCCGGTCGCGGGCCTCGGCCATCCTAACGAGCGACCTCGCGCGGAGGTTCCTCGCCGCCCCGGCAGCGCGCTCAGCGCCGCAACGAGAAGCGCAGCGCGGCCGCCAGATCCCCGCGGTCCTCGACCAGGACGTCGTCCAGGCCGAGCCACGAGGCCAGCCGACGCAGCTCGGCGGCGAGCTCGTCGGCGGTGTCGTCAGGCGCCCCGGCCTCGGCGTAGACCCCCATGACGAGCAGCCGGGACGCGGGGCGGTCGGCCTTGAGGTCGACCCGGGCCACGATCTCGTCGCGGAGCAGGAAGGGCAGCACGTAGTAGCCGTGGACCCGTTTGTCCTTCGGCACGTAGATCTCGATCCGGTAGTGGAAGTCGAAGAGCGCCTCGGCCCGCTCCCGCTCCCAGACCACCGGGTCGAAGGGACTCAGCAGGGCTCGCGCCGCGACCGCTCGCGGACGACGGGCGTCGCGGTGCAGGAAGGCCTGACGGCCCCACCCCTCGACCGTCACCGGCTCGAGCTCGCCGGACTCGACCAGCGTGTGCACCGCGGCCGCCGTCTCGTCGGTGCGCATCCGGTAGTAGTCGGCCAGGCAGCGCACGCTCGCCACGCCGTGCGACGCCGCGGCACGCCGTACGAGCTCGACGTCGGCCTCGACCTTCGTCGGCGTGGGCAGCGCCAGCACGTGGTCGGGCAGGACCCGCTCGGGAAGGTCGTAGCGGACCTCGAAGGAGGTCGTGCGCCCGGCGATGGCCAGATCGCCGCTGGTGAAGAGGTAGTCGAGCATCCGGCGGGCCCTCGACCAGTTCCAGCCCCAGTGCTCGGTGCTGCGCGGAGCCCCGTCGTCGAGCTCGCGCGCGGTCGAGGCACCCCGCACGGCGATCTCCTCCAGCAGGCGGATCCTCAGGGCGTCGTCGTCGGCGACCAACCACCACTTGCCCCGCCCAGCGCGGTAGGACTCGCGCCGGTGCGCCATCACCGGCCACAGCTCGACGGGCATGAACGCCTGCACGTGCGCCCAGTACTCCACCAGCCGGCGCTGGGAGCGTCCTGACGCCGCGCGCTCGAGGAGGCCGGTGTCGTAGGCGCCCATCCGCGAGTACAGCGGCATGTAGTGGGCGCGCTGGAGCACGTTGACCGAGTCGACCTGGAGCACCCCGGTGCGGCCGACCGTGCGGGTCAGGGTGCGCAGCGTCGGCGGGTCGTGGGGCTTGTCGGTGAAGCCCTGGGCTGCCAGGGCGATGCGGCGCGCCTGCGCACGGGACAGGCTGGTCGGGCGCGGGCTCACGAGTGGTACTCAACCACTCCCCGCCGACGGTGGTCGAGGTGCGAGGCGCGCGCCCGGGCACCGTGTGGGCCGTCCGCGCAAGCGCGGCCCACATCGCCACGTGGGTCACACCCGCCACATCGTGGCGTCGATTGGTCACGGACAGCACGAATCCACCCCCGAAACCTGCAGTTCCTGCCCAATCGGCGCACCCCGGCAACCCACCGCCCCGGTGCCCGCGCATGCGGCGGCGGGGCGCAGCCTCGCCGTTGAGCGCGCCGTCAAGTCGACCGGGAGAGGCTCGCGGTCAAGGACTGCGAAGCCGCCGCGCAGCGGGCGCCGCAGGCGCTCCTTGGCGGCGAGACCCGGTCGGCTACGCGCGCGGGCGCCGGGTCTCCCCAGTGGCTGCAGGTGCTGCAGGGCGCACCGGGTTTCGACGCGCTCGCACGACCTCGCGAGCTCAGATCACGGAAGCTCGAGCAAGTTCTCGCGCACGGCGTACATGACGGCCTCCATGCGCGAGTGGAGCTGGAGCTTCTCGAGCATGTTGCGCACGTGGTTCTTCACCGTGTTCTCGGAGATGAAGAGGCGCGCCGCGATCTCCTTGTTGCTGTGGCCCTGGGCCACGAGGCGCAGGACGTCGAGCTCGCGCTCGGTCAGGCGCAGGGCCGGACCGGTCTCCCGCTCAGGCTTCGACATCTGCTTGAACTCGTCGATGAGCTTGATGGCCATCGACGGGCTGATGAGGGACTGGCCGTCGGCGACCACGCGGATCGCCTGGGCGACCTCCTCGATCGAGGAGTCCTTGAGCAGGTAGCCCGAGGCGCCGCTCTTGACGGCCTCGTAGAGGTCGGCCTCCTCGTCGGAGACGGTGAGCATGATGATCTTGGCCGACGGCACGGACTCCTTGATGGCCAGGCAGGCCTCGATGCCGGACTTCTTCGGCATCCGCACGTCGAGAAGGATCACGTCGGGCGCGGCGCTCTCGGCCAGGGTGGCGCCCTCGGCGCCGTCGCCGGCCTCGCCCACGACCTCGAGACCGGGCTCCACCGCGAGGAGCATCGTCAAGCCCCGGCGGAACAGCTCCTGGTCATCGACCACGAGGACTCGGATCGGCTCGCGGCCGTTCTGACGGGTCTGCCCTGAGTCTGCCACGTGTCGATCATGTCACGTTGTCGTGCGCGATCGCGTACCTGGTGGACGTGGCACCGCCCCGGGTCGGAGTGATCCTCCGGCCCGGGGCGGCCTCTGCTGGGTGCCGGCTGGGTGCAGGTCAGCTGTCGAGGTCGAGCGAGATGACGCCGTAGTCGTAGCCGCGGCGGCGGTAGACGACCGAGGGCCGCTCGCTCTCCTTGTCGACGAAGAGGTAGAAGTCGTGCCCGACCAGCTCCATCTCGTAGAGCGCCTGGTCGAGCGTCATCGCCGAGGCCGGGTGGGTCTTCTCGCGCACGACGAGGGGGCCGTCGCCGGTGACCTCGATCGGTCCGACCTTGCGCTGGACCTCGGTCTCGGCGGGCGGCTCCTCCTCGATGATCTCCATCCCGGCGAGCGCCTGCCCGACCGAGACCGGCGAGCGACGACCGTGGTGGACCCGTCGGCGGTCGGAGGCACGACGCATCTGCGTGGCCATCTTGTCGAGCGCGAGGTCGAGGGCGGCCATCTGGTGGTCGGCGGCGGCCTCGGCACGGATGACCGGGCCCTTGGAGAAGGCAGTGAGCTCGACGTGGACGGACTTGTCGTGCTGGCGGGGATTGGGTTCGCTGTCGACCTCGACGTGAACCCGGATGATCCGGTGGTCGTGCTTCTCGAGCTTGCTCAGCTTCTCCGCACAGTGACCCCTGAACGAATCGCTGATCTCACAGTGACGCCCGGTGACGACAACATCCATCGTGAACCTCCCGCTTGCAGTTGGTTTCCTTGGTTGAGCAGAGGAGTCCGCCCGGCCGACCTGGTCTTCGACCCCACAATCGCCTGCAGAAGCGTTCGCAGCTCATCAGCCATCTCTGGCGCCACTACTGACCTTCTCGCCCTCACCCTTGCGGGTCCCGAAGGTGTGGCCGTATCTGACGGCCGGAGGGCGGCAGGACTTACGTCTAAGCCGCACCGTGATCGAGCAGCACCGGGGCGGACCCCTGAGCGAGCTCTTACGTGGACCGTTTCGCCTGCGACTGGCATCGGCTTGCCACCCACTGATGGGGTGACGCAACCACGGACCCGGACGGACTCCATGACAAGACGTTAGTGCGCTTGTCGCCCGGACGAAAGCGAACCGCCCGATCTTTCGTCAGGAAACCCCCGGGGGTCCCCCGTTCGGGGTACGCCGACGGCGTGGGGTCGCCGCCACGCAGGCGTGCGCGAGGACCGGAAGACCCACGGCCGCCAGAGCACGTTGGGCCTCGGCGAGCGTCGCCCCAGTGGTCAGCACGTCATCGCACACCACCACGTGGGCCGCCCCGACCCGGCGCGCCAGGCGGCGCAGGGACGCCGAGGCGCACGCCATCGACCCGGCGAGGTTCGCCCGGCGGGCCTCCA
>NZ_JAXMNS010000015.1:0-17669 GCF_034670285.1 Nocardioides sp.
GGTGTAGGTGATGCCGATATAGACCGCCCAGGTGGTGTTGAGGATCTGCAGCGGTGTGTCGATCAGCCCGGTCCAGAGCAGGAACTGGTTCAACAGACCTTCGTTGGCGAGGATCCCCATCCAGGAATAGACCCGGATCAGGAAGCTGGTCCAGAAGGGCAGGATCACCAGCATCATCAGGGTCGGGCGCCATTCCTCGGGCGCGCGGGCCATGCCGTAGGCCATGGGAAAGCCGACCAGCAGGGTGAGCAGGGTCGAGATCAGGGCGATGCGCAGGGAAGACAGATAGGCCTTCCAGTAGAGATCGTCGGTGGTGAGGAAGGTGAAGTTTTCAAAGTCGAGTTCGGCGAAGAAATCCTTGATCCCCTGCCATCCGGCGGAGAGGTCGAGCTGTGGCGCATAGGGCGGGATCGCCAGGACCGTGTCGGAGAGCGCGATTTTCAGCACGATCACGAAGGGGATCAGGAACAGCGCCAGCAGCCAGAGATAGGGGATGGCGATCAGGATCAGGCGGCGCATGGGGATCCCTGGGCGGATGTGGGGCCGTGGTTCGGTGCGAAGGCTCCGGGAGCCGGGCGCGTATCGGGACAGGGCGGGATTTGGGCCTGCGGGCGGCTTTTTGAGTATTTTGAGAAAGATGAAAGGGGTGGGGTTGGCGCCGGTCCACGGGCGATCCGGGCGGCCGAGGGGCGGGTATGGCGGAAGGGGCGCGTCATCTGTCCAGCAGCACCCCGGCGGTGTCGGTCCAGCCGAGCCAGACGGGATCCTCCCATGTGAAGGCGCGGCGGGCGATGCGGCGGGTGTTCGCCTCTTGCGCCTTGATCACATGGCCGGAGGGGAGTTCGACGTGATAGGTGGAGATATTGCCCAGATAGGCGATGTCCAGCACCTTGCCCTGGACCGTGTTGGCATGGTCGGTCCGGTCCGCCGAAATCGCGATCTTTTCCGGGCGGATGGCGAGCCAGCATGTCTGATCGGGCGCAAAGGCGGTGGCGGTCTGGGCGGTGAAGGGCGACTGGCCCTCGGCCCAGTTGACCAGAACCTTGTCGCCGGACTGGGTCGCGCGGCCCTGGATGATGTTCACATCGCCAATGAAATCCGCGACATAGACGCTTTGCGGTGTTTCATAGATCCGGTCGGGGGTGGAGACCTGCATCAGCTTGCCTTCGTCCATCACCGCCACGCGGGAGGCGACGGTCATCGCCTCCCCCTGATCGTGGGTGACGATGACGAAGGTGGTGCCGGTTTTCTCCTGAATATCCATCAGTTCGAACTGCGTTTCCTCGCGCAGCTTGCGGTCGAGCGCGCCGAGCGGTTCGTCGAGGAGGAGGAGCTTCGGAGCCTTGGCGAGGGAGCGGGCCAGGGCGACGCGCTGCCGCTCGCCACCCGAGAGCGTGCCGGGGAGGCGGGCGTCGTACCCCTCAAGGCCGACGAGGGTGAGGAGTCCGGCAATCCTCGCCTCGATGTCGCCGGAGCCACGTCGCGGCTGTCCGGGGCGTCGCAGGCGCAGGGCGTAGCCGACGTTGCGGGCCACGCTCAGGTGGGAGAAGAGCTGGCCGTCCTGGAACATCAGCGCGAAGCCCCGCTTGTGAGTGGGTACGCCGCCCAGGTCCGCACCGTCCCAGCAGATCGTGCCGCTCGTCGGACGCTCCAGGCCGGCGACCGCGCGCAGCAACGTCGACTTGCCGCAGCCCGACGGGCCCAGCACGGCGACGACCGAGGCGTCGGGCACCTCGAGCGAGGCGTCCACGACTGCGGGCGTGCCGTCGTAGGACACCGACACGTGCTCCAGGCTCAACATGCGCGCTCCTGCTCGTTGCTGCTCGTCACTGACATCACCACGACCCCACTCCTCGCACCCGCAGCCGCTCGACCGCCAGGATCACCAGGGCGGTCGTCGCGGCCAGCACGACCGAGGCGGCCAGGGCCATGCCGTAGTTGCCCTCGCCCGGGCGCCCCAGCAGCCGGAAGATCACGACCGGCACGGTCGGGTGGTCGGCGCGGGAGAGGAACGACGTCGCCCCGAACTCGCCTAGCGAGACGGCGAACGCGAAGCCTGCCGCTGCGGCCACCGGGCGCAGCACGATCGGGACGTCGACCGTGAGCGCGGTGCGCATCGCCCCCGCACCCAGGGACGCCGCCGCCTGGCGCTGGCGGTCGTCGATGCCCGCGAGCACCGGCACCAGGGTGCGCACCACCAGCGGCAGGGCGACCAGGGCCTGGGCGACCGGCACGAGCAGCGGCCAGGTGCGCAGGTCCAGCGGCTCTCGGCCGAGGGTGACCAGGAACCCGAAGCCGAGGGTGACCGCGGAGACCCCGAGCGGCAGCATGAAGAAGCCGTCGAGCACCGCTCGCACGCGACGCTCCCCCGCGGAGCGCGAGCGGCGGGTCAGCACGATCGCCACGAGCAGGCCGAGCAGCAGCGCGATCCAGGTGGCGTCCAGGGCGGTCTGCAGCGAGTTGCGCAGCGCCGTGGTGACCGGCACGAGCAGCACCTGGTCGTCGCCGGTCGTGGTCAGGTTGCGGTAGTTGGTCAGGCTCCACGCCCCGTCGACGCGCAGCGACTGGGTGACCAGCGCGACGATCGGCGCGGCGAGGAGACCGAGGAGCAGCGCGGTCGCGGCGACCTGCGGCAGGTCGGAGCGCCGGGGCCGGTGGGGCCTCGGGACCGCACGCTGCACCGTCGGGTCCGGCACGCGTCGTACCCGGGCCGCGACGGTGAGCAGCCCCACGACGGCGACCAGCTGCACGATCGAGAGGGCGGCTGCTCCCTGGAGGTCGTAGAGGACGGTGGTCAGCAGGTAGATCTCGGTCTCGACCGAGGCGTAGCGCACGCCACCGAGGATCAGCACGACACCGAACGCCGTCGCGCAGAAGAGGAACACGACGCTCGCAGCCGACACGATCGCCGGTCGCAGGGCCGGCAGCGTGACGGAGGTGAAGACCCGCGCAGGGCTCGCACCGAGGGCGGCCGCGGCCTCGGCGGGACGCGGGTCCAGCCCCTCCCAGGTGGCGCCGACCGTGCGGATCACCACCGCCACGTTGAAGAAGACCAGTCCCGCCACGATCGCGACCGGGGTGCCGTCGAGATCGAGAAAGCCGAGCGGACCTCCCTCGCGCAGCAGCTGGCGGAACGCGACGCCCACCACCACCGTGGGCAGCACGAACGGCACCAGCAGCGCCGAGCGCAGGGCCCCGCGCAGCGGGAAGTCCAGCCGGTGCAGGACGTAGGCGGCCGGCAGCCCCAGCAGGACCGCGACGACGGTGGCGACCGACGAGGACCACACGGTGAACCAGACCACCCGACCCACGCGCGGCCGGGCGAGCACGTCGAGCATCGCGCCGGGCGCGAACGACCCGTCGGGCCAGAGACCCCGACCGAGCATCCCGGCCACGGGCAGCACGAAGAACACCGCGAGCACGCCGACGGGCAGCGCCGCCAGTGCGACGAGCGACGCGGTGCGCTTCATGCTGTGCCTGCGCTCGCTCAGCGGCTGATCACGTCGGTCCACTCGACGAGCCAGGCCTCACGGTTGGCCTCGATGTCGGCCGGGTCGACCTCGTACGACGTCTCGGGACGCGCAGCGAACGTCGCCCACGCCGTCGGCAGCTCGGTGCCCTCGACGACGGGGAACACGTACATCGACTCGGGAAGGGCGGCCTGCACCTCGGGCCCGACCATGAACTCAAGGAGCGCCTGGGCACCCGCCGGGTTGGCCGCGCCGTCGAGCGCGGCGGCGTACTCGACCTGCTGGTAGCAGGTGTCGAGCAGGGCGCTGGTGCTCGTGGCGCTCTGCTTCTTGTCCACGGTGAAGGCCGGGGAGGAGTCGTAGGAGACGACGATGGGCAGCGTGCCGCCGCTGCCGCCCTGGGTGAACTCGCCGAAGTAGGCCTCCGACCAGCCGGCCACGATGGTGGCGTCGTTGGCGACGAGGTCCTCCCAGTAGGTCGGCCAGTCGTCGCCGTACTCGGCGATCGTGGCGAGCAGGAACGCCAGGCCGGGCGAGCTCGTGGCGGCGCTCGGCACCGCGAACAGGCCCGCGTAGGTCGGGTCGGTGAGGTCGTCGAGGGTGGCCGGCGGAGCGATCCCCTCGTCGGCGAACCAGGTGTCGTCGATGTTGACGCACACGTTGCCGTTGTCGACGGGCACGAGCGCGCCGTCGTCGTCGCCCGGCAGCGCGTAGGTCGCGACGCCCGACGGCAGCTCGCCGTCGTACGACGTGAGCGCTTCGGCGCCGAGGACACGCGAGGCGAAGGTGTTGTCGACGCCGAAGACGACGTCGCCCGAGGGCTTGCCGGCCTGCTCGGCGACGAGGTTGACGAGGTTGCCCACGCCGTCGGTCGGGCGGACGTCGAGGGTGTGGCCCGACTGCTCCTCGAACGCGGCCACGACCTCGTCGGGCAGCGAGAAGTCGTTGTGGGTGAGGAGGACGACCGGGCCGCTGCCCTCCTCGGTCGGGGCGTCTCCGGCACCATCGGCACCATCGGCACCGTCGGCCCCGACGAACGAGCACGAGGACCCGATCAGCGCGAGGGCGGCGAGGCTGGTCGTGACCAGGAGCGGGCGGCTGGAGCGGGACGTGCGGGTGGCGTGACGTGTCATCACGAGGACTCCCTTCGCCGGTCGGGCCCGCGCGTGCACCTGCTGGTGCGAGCTCGGACGTGACGCGGCCAGGTTCGGAGGGTCGGCGCGGCGTGGAAGCGCCCTCTCATCCCGATTGCCTCGGGCTCCCCTGTCTGATTTCTGGACTGTCCTCAACGCTATCCCACGGCCGAGGGTGAGTGGCACCGCCCCGTGTGGGGTGGGCACCCTGGGCTGCCTGCGACTTTCGGCTCCGACGGCGGCTTTCCGGCGTACCCTGGTAGTGCGCTGGTCTCGGGCAGGTGCATCCCCCCACTCCCGAGGAGCTTCTCGGATGTCAGTTCTTGCTCGCACCCTCGCCACCCTCGCCACGGCGACGCTTCTGGCCCTGGTGCCGCTGGCGACGGTCACGGCCTCGTCGTCGGCGGGTGAGCGACGGGTGAAGCCGGCCGTCTCGGTCGCCGCCAGCAGTCATCCGGTCGAGGGGGAGACCGTTCACTTCCGTGGGCGCACCGACCGAAGGGCGACCGGGGCACGGGCCGTGCTCAAGAAGAAGGTCCGCGGCACCTGGACCGCCGTCGACCGCGGCCGGGTGCGGAAGTCCGGACGCTTCGCGCTGGACGACACCGCACGGTCGGGCTCGGTGACCTACCGCGTGCGGGTCTCGAAGACCGCTCGGACCCGCGCGGCGTCGTCGAAGGTGGTCGTCGACGCGCGATCCTCCGCCGACATCGACGTCGTCCAGCTGATCCTCGACGACACCAACACCTACCGCGCACAGCACGACCTGCCACCCCTGCTGCTGATGGACGAGCTCACCACCGTCGCGCAGGACTGGAGCGACCACATGGCGGAGTCCGACGACTTCCGTCACAACCCCGACTACACCTCGCAGTACCCGCCCGGATGGACCGGGGCCGCGGAGAACATCGCCGCCGGCTACGAGCCCGACCAGGTGGTCGACGAGTGGTACGACTCCCCGGGTCACCGCGCCAACCTGCTCGGCGAGTTCACCCACCTCGGGATCGGGTACGCCACGAGCGACACCGCCCGGTACGGCACGTACTTCACGCAGAACTTCGCCGACTACTGAGATCGGCCGGGTCACCCGGTCCGTGGCAGGCTCGCCTCGTGCCCAGCCTCAGCCACCAGGCCCTCGCCTACGTCGTCCCCCGCCTGCGCGGCACCGTGCCGCTCGACTCCCCCGAGCAGGAGCGCGCCCGCCTCGAGGAGTGCCAGGCCACCGTCGACCGGTCGCTGCCGACCAAGGGCGTACGGCGCTTCGAGCGTCGCTACGAGGTCACGACGACCGACGCACCCTTCCCGGTGCACGTGATCCGTCCGCGAGGACGACGTCCGCGGAGCACCGTCTACTACCTGCACGGCGGCGGCTTCGTCGCGCCGGCCGACCCGCTGCACACCAAGTACGCCCTCCGTCTCGCCGAGGTGCTCGACGCCGAGGTCGTGATGCCCGACTACCCGCTCGCGCCGAGCCACGACTGGCGGGCCCACCACGAGGTGCTGCTCGACGACCTCGCCGAGCGGTGCGCGACGCAGGACCGGGTGCTGGTGGCCGGCGACTCCGCCGGCGGCGGCATCGCGCTCGCCCTGGCCCAGGCGCTGCGCGACCGAGGCGGCGCCCAGCCCAGCGAGCTGCTGCTGCTCTCGCCCTGGGTCGACCTGACGACCAGCACCCCGGAGACCTACGACCTCGACGACGTCGACCCGTGGCTCCAGATCACCAAGCTCGACGTGTACGCCGGGTGGTGGGCCGGGAGCCCCGACGACCTGGCGCGCTTCGAGGTCTCCCCCGCCCTGGGCGACCTGGCCCACCTGCCCCGCACCCTGATGATCTGCGGGTCGCGTGACCTGCTGGTGCCGGGCTGCCGGCTGCTCGCGGACCGTGCCGCCGCCCTGCGCTCCGGCGACTGGGACCTCACCTATCTCGAGGCCCCCGACCTGATCCACGTCTTCCCGCTCATGCCGATCCCCGAGGCGCGCACCGCGTGGCGTTACGTGCAGGAGTTCCTCCGATGAGCCTCACCTGCGTCGCCGTTCCCTTCGACCGGCTCACCGCCACCGAGGTCCACTCATTGGCCCGGCTGCGCCAGGACGTCTTCGTCGTCGAGCAGGAGTGCCCCTACCCCGACCTCGACGGCCGCGACGTCGAGCCCGGCACCCGCCACGTGCTGCTCACCGGTGACGCCGCACTGCTGGGCTGCGCCCGGGTGCTCGACGACGGCGCCGCGTGGCGAATCGGTCGGGTCGCCCTGGTCCGCGAGGCCCGGGGTCAGGGACTGGCCGACGTCCTGATGCGCACCGCGCTGGCCGTCACCGGCGGCCGCGAGGTCGTGCTCGACGCCCAGACCCCGCTGGCCGGGTGGTACGCCACGCACGGCTTCGAGGTCGACGGCCCCGAGTTCCTCGAGGACGACATCGCCCACCTGCCGATGCGGCGGAGTCAGGAACGGGTGTAGCCCACGCCGTCCGCCGTGTCGTGGCTCGTGGCCTGACCGCGGGCGACGAGCAGGTCGAGGTGGGCCTTGGTCTCCATCGCGGCCATGCCCTGGCTGAAGATGTCGAGCGTGGCGAAGTCGTGGAGGTGACGGGTCCAGCCCAGCGTTTGCGCCACGTCGTACGACGTCGCGGGCGGCACGCCACCGGCAGCACTGCCCGCGGCACCGTCAGCGGCGGGCAGCCCCGCGAGACTGTCGCGCAGCCGCTCCTCGTGGTGGTCGAGGAGCGCGTCGACGCGGGCGTGCGACGAGACCGCGACCGGGCCGTGGGCCGGCAGGACCTGCAGGTCGGGCAGCTCGCGGACCTTGGTGAGCGAGGCCATGAAGGCCATCAGCGGCTGCTCCATCGGCGGCACGGTGAAACCGATGGACGGCGTGATCGTCGGCAGCACGTGGTCGCCGGCGAAGAGCAGCGAGGCAGCCTTGTCGGCGAAGACGTAGTGGCCGGGGGTGTGACCGGGGGTGTGCACCGCGTCGAGGGTGCGGGCACCGACGGGGATCTGGTGGTCGCCCTCGAGCCAGGTCGTCGGGTACTGCCAGAGCAGGGAGTCCGGGCCCTCGTCCTCGCCCACGATCCGCTCCCACTCCTCGACCACCCGGTGCGCCCCGGCTGAGCGCAGCACCGCGTGGAAGGGGTTCTCGGTGAGGTCGGCGACGTTGTTGAGCAGGTCCAGCGCCGACCGCTCGCCCTCGCCGAGCGCCACGTCGATCCCGAGCTCGCGGCCCAGCACCGTCGCCATGGTGAAGTGGTCGCGGTGGACGTGGGTCACCAGGAACCGGTCGATGTCGGCGAAGCCGGCGCCGATCTCCTTGAGGCAGCGCTCGAGGAGATCGCGGGCGACCGGGATCGCCCAGCCGCCGTCGACGAGCGTCAGGCCGGAGTCGGTCTCGATCACGTAGACGTTGATCGCCTTGAGCCCGTCCATCGGGAGCGGCAGCGGGATCCGGTGGATGCCGGGCTCGACCTCCCAGGCGCCCTCCGCCGTCCAGTGCTCCCCCGAGTCGGGAGAGACGGCGTACGCGGTGGGGACTCCGGGGTCGTGGCTCACCCGCCAGACCCTACGGCCACCGGCTCCTCCGGACCGCGACGGCCCGGCGTCCAGTTTCTTTACCATAAGTCCCTCAGGAGGTCGTGACACACGCCGATGCGAAGGGAGCCCACTCCCCCGACTTCTCCAGCTCAGGAGCACCCCCCATGCCCGACCAGACCCAGAATCCCACGCCCCACGCCGGCGCACCCCGCAGCCGCTCCGTCGCGGCCCTCTGGGGCAGCGGCGCCGTCGCGGCCACCATCCTCGTGCTCGGTGTCAACGGCACCCTGTCGTCGTGGACCTCGGCCGTGATCGCCAACGACACCAACACCGTCAAGACCGCCGCAGCGGTCATCCTCAGCGAGACCAGCGGCGCGAACACCTGCTTCTCGAGCGACGCCCCCACGACCAACAACTACACCTGCACGACCATCAACAAGTACGGCGGCACCGCTGCCCCGCTCAGCCCCGGGCAGCAGAAGGTCACCGACATCACCTTCAAGAACGTCGGTGACGCCAACGCGGCCTCGTTCGCGGTCGCGCCGGGGGCCTGCACCCAGACCCCAGAGGCAGGCACAGAGACACCGACGGTCGCCGACCTCTGCGCCAGCGGCGACCTGACGGTGGCCGTCAGCTGCACGGCGGGTGCGACCTTCGACGGCGTCCCGTGGATCGATCTGGCCTACACCGCCGCCAAGCCCCCGACGGCCGCCGCGACCCACACGGCCCTTGTCGGCGACCTCAACTCCGGCGCCCAGTGGACCTGCCGCTTCACCGTCAAGCTGGCCGGCAACGCCTCGGTCCTTGCCCAGGGCGTCACGGTCTCGCAGCCGCTCACCTGGACCCTCTCCCAGTCGTGACGGACGGCGTTCCGCGGCACCACTGGCGGACGCTGCTGTCCGTCGCCGCGGTCGCCCTGGGCCTGCTGGCCGTGAGCACCGACGCCACGCGGTCGGCCTGGACCGCCGGCGTCGTCGGTGGCACCAGCACCGCTCGCAGCGGTGAGCTCGCCTTCTCCCACGCCTACCAGGCCACCGCCTGCTCCACGGTCCGCCGCGTCGCGGGCAGTCAGGCGTGCTCGGCCAGCCTGGCCCCGGCGCTGGGCGCCACTGCTGCCGGCGTCTCGGCGGTCGACACGATCACCAATTACGGCACCCTCGGCGCCGACGACCTCAAGGGCGAGGTCCGTGCCGCGTCGTGCGCGCCGGTGAAGCTCGACAACCGGGTCGCCGGGGCCAACCCGCTGCTGCCGCGCTACGGCGCGACCTTCAGCCCCACCGGCGGACCGATGACCGACTCCGGCTTCGTGACGTTGGACGGCGGTGCACCGGGCGGCTACGCGACCTCGGCCGCCTCCTCGACCCAGCCCGGCGGATCGCTGCTCTCGTCCGCGACGGTGGCGGGGATCGGCGTGTGGTTCAAGGCCGCCCCGGGCACCACCGGCCCGCTCTTCAGCTTCGGCACCTCCCCTGCCAACGGCACCGGCGCCGCCGACCGGGCGCTCTCCCTCGACGCCACCGGCAAGCTGCGCTTCGTCTGGAACGTCGCCGGCTCCACGGTCACCTCCACCGCGTCGGGGTACGCCGACGGGCTCTGGCACTTCGCCTACGTCACCCTCGGCGGACTGAGCGTCCTGGGCCTCGGGCTGCTCCCTCGCATCCAGCTCTGGGTGGACGGCGTGCAGCAGGCGGACGTCACCGGCGCTTTGCTGTCCTCGTTCTCCAGCTATCCCGGCCACTGGCACCTGGGCTACGCCCCGACCTCGGTGACCGGCCTGGGCACCGCCTACGTGAAGGCCTCGCTCTCCAACTTCGTCGTCCTGAGCTCCGGGAGCATCCCGAGCGGCTCCACCCTCGGCAAGCCCACCACCCAAACCGCCTTCAACACCGCGACCAGCAACGCCACCGACCACTGGCTCCTCGCCGACTCCGGCACCACCACCTTCGACGACACCCTCCCCGCGACCATGTCAGCGCCCTGCAGCAAGGTGAACATCAGCTGGTCCTTCACCGGCCCCGCGGCCTCCCCCGCGACCGACACCCCGCTGTCGTCGTTCGCCGACAACACCTGGCGCCAGGTCGGCGCACCCGCTCCGGGCGCCTCCCAGGTCGCGACCCTCACGATCAGGCGCGGCGTCGGCTACACCACCGACCTGTCCGGCCTGCGCCTCCACGTGCCGCTCTCCCACCGCGCCCAGAGCCGCCCGGTCGACAGTGCGTGGACCCAGACCTTCACCTGGTCCGGCGCGGAGTCGGCGGTGATCGGGTGAAGGTCGTGAGCCAGGTCCTGGTGCGGGGCGCGACCGCGCTCCTGCTCGTGTTCATCGTCGTGTGCCTGTGGTGGCGCCTCGGTGGTGGTGAGTGGCAGCGTGTCGAGACCCCGTCGATGGGCGCCCGAGCCCCGGTCGGGACGCTGCTCTGGGTCGCACCGGTCGACGCCGACGACCTGCGGGCCGGCGACTTCATCACCTTCCAGCCGCCCGGCACGCCCACGACGTACAGCCACCTGGTCACCGCGATCAACGACGACGGCACCCTCGCCACCGAGGGCGTGATCTCCGGCCCGGACCCGTGGGCACTCTCGCCCGGCGACGTCGTCGGACGCGTCGAGGCCACCTGGCACGGCGTGGGCTGGCTCGTCGCAGCCGCACCGGTACTGCTCATCGGCGGCTTCCTCGTCGCCGCGGCGCGCCGGCTCGTCCGCCGACCGTCACGGCTGCCGCTTACCCTCGTGCTCGGCGCCGTGGCCTTCAGCGTCGCGATCACCGTCTACCAGCCGTTCATCGGCGCCCAGCAGCTCGGCTTCACCGCCGACGAGCAGGGCGGAGCAGAGGCGACCTACGTCGGCACCGGCCTCCTGCCGATCCGCCTGGAGGCCGGCGACCAGGCCGATGCGGTGGTCCTGAGTGCCGGGTCCGTCGGGAGCGTGCACGTGCAGGACTCCGACCAAGAGGGCCTCGTGAGCGTCAGCCTGAGCCCCGCCGTACCGCTGTGGTGGTGGGCCCCCTTGGTGGGCGCCTGCTTCGTCCCGGCCACGGCCGCCGGACTCAGGACACGTCGGGAAAGCCGAGGTCGAGCGTCGGCTGCTGGATGCCACCGTCGACCTCGAGCATCTTGCCCGTGACGTACTGCCCGGCCTGCGAGGACAAGTAGAGCACCGCTGCGGCGATGTCCTCGGGCTCCCCGACCCGACCGAGCGGAGTCTTGCCTTCGAGCTGCGCCATCATCTCGGGCTGCCCGGCGACGTACTCGAGCGCGCTGGTCATGATCGAGCCGACGTAGATGCCGTTGACGCGCACCTTCGGGGAGAGGTCCTGCGCGGCCATCTTGGTCCAGTGCGCCAGGGCGGCCTTCGCCGTGCCGTAGGCGATGAAGCCGCGGTCGGCCGTGCGACCCATCATCGAGGAGATCGTGGTGATCGACTTCTGCGCCTCGGGCGCCGAGCTGAGCATGAGCGGCACCGCCGCCACCGAGAGCGCGTGGGCGGTGGTGACGTTGAAGCTGAACGCCTCGTTGAGGAAGTCGTTGGTGGTCTTGAGGAACTCGGTGGGGAAGGTGCCACCGACGTTGTTGACGACCGTGTCGAGCCGGCCGAACTCGTCGTACGCCGCCTGTGCCAGGCCGGCAACCGCGTCGAGGTCGGACAGGTCGGCCGGGACGACGAGGCAGCGTCGACCGGTGGCGCGCACGGCGTCAGCGACGCGGTCGAGCTGCTTCTGGGTGCGCGCCGAGATGAGGACATCGGAGCCCGCCTCCGCGAGCGCGACGGCGGTCGCGGCGCCGAGACCGCGACCGGCCCCCGTCACGATCGCGACCTGGTCGGTGACGGCGAAGCGGTCGAGGATGCTCACTTCTCACCCCGGGAGGCCCCGGCGACCAGGCCTCGGCCGGTCACGAGCGGCAGGTCGAGGGCGGTGACGATGCCCGGCGGCGCCGCGACGACGGCAGGCGCAGCGTTGATGATGCGCTGCGCGGTGGTGATCATGCCGCTCACGTTGTGGTCGCCGTGCTCGCCGTGGTGGGTGAAGTCGACCTGCATCATCGGCTCGCCGGTGATCTTGACCCGGTAGCAGCCGTCGGTGCCGGCCGGCGGGGTGTCCCACTCGGGCTGGGTGGAGGCGTCGGTGCGGGTGACGTGCTCGAGGACGACGCGCGTCACGCCATCCACCTTGCCGATCAGCTGGAACCGCACCGCTCCCATCGTGCCGGCGGGCACGTCACCGGAGACCGACGGCGTGTCCTTCTCGGCCGCGCGGCGGTCGACCTCCTCGGTGAGGGGCTCGTCGAGGACGATGTCGAGGCCGGCCGCGATCTGGCGGACGACACTGCCCCACGCCATGGTGAGGATGCCCGGGTGCCACAGCATGCCGAGCTCGTCCATCGGCTTGCCGAAGCCGAAGAGCTCGCCCATCACCACGGGCTGGTAGTAGGTGGAGTAGTCGCAGATCTCCATGACCCGCACCTCGTCGATGCGCTGGCTCAGGCTCGTCATCACCAGCGGCAGCACGTCGTTGGCGAAGCCGGGGTCGATGCCGTTGACGTGGATGCTCGCGTTGCCGGCCTTGCACGCGTTCTCGATGCGCTCGATGAACTCGGGCGGCAGGATCTTGTCGGGCCACTGCAGCAGCACGGGTCCGCTCGAGGTGACGTTGATGCCGGCCTCGACGAAGGAGATCAGGTCCTCGATGCACTCGAAGACCCGGTCGTCGGCCATCGCCGTGTGCACGATGACGTCGGGCGCGAGCGCGATCAGCGCGTCGCGGTCGGTGGTGGCCAGCACGCCCAGCTCGCGGCCGAGGTCGGCCAGGATCCCGGCGTCCTTGCCGTCCTTCTCCGGGTTGGACACCCACACCCCGATGAGCTCGAGGTCGGGATGGGCGTCGATGCCGGCGATCGCGTGGCGACCGATCGTTCCGGTCGACCAGACGACTGCACGCAGGGGCTTCTCAGGGATCACTTGGGACATGCGCGCAAGAGTAGAACAGGTTCTAGTTTCGCGGAAGGGATTGCTCACTTACCTGCAGGCGCCGGGCCACGGCGGGCGATCCTCAGGCGGGAACCTCGGGACAGAAGGTGCCGGCGTCGGAGTAGATGGTGGGCATGCAGCGGTTGCAATGGATGCAGGCCCCCTCGAGCTGACGGCCGGCGGCGAGGCGCGAGATCAGGTCGGGCTCGCGCAGCAGCGCGCGCCCCAGGGCGACGTACTCGAAGCCGTCGGCCATCGCCTGCTCCATCGTCTCGAGCCGGTTGATCCCACCGAGCAGCATCAGCGGCATCGACACCCGCTCACGAAAGCGCAGCGCCTTCTCGCGGAAGTAGGCCTCCTCGAACGGGTAGGTCTTCATGAAGGAGCGCCCGATCGGGGTCTTCAGGCCCAGTCGTACGGCGAGCGGCATCGCGGCCGCGAACTCCGCCACCGGAGCCTCTCCGCGGAAGAGATACATGGGGTTCATCAGCGAGCTACCGCCGGAGAGCTGCAGCGCGTCGAGGTGCCCGTCGCTCTCGAGCAGCTCGGCGAGGTCGAGCCCGGCATCGGTCGTGACACCGCCCTTGAAGCCGTCGCTCACGCTGACCTTGGCGGTCACCGCAGCCTCGTCGCCGACCTCCTCGCGCACCGCTCGGGCGATCTGGCGGGCGAGCCGGGCGCGGTTCTCCAGAGGGCCACCCCAGCGATCGCGGCGCTTGTTGAGCCCGGGCGCGAGGAAGGAGGAGATCAGGTAGCTGTGCGCCATGTGCAGCTCGAGGACGTCGAACCCGGCGTCCACGAGCGTGCGCGAGGCGCCCACGTAGGCACGGGTGATCCTCGTCAGGTCGCGCTCGGTGGCAGAGCCGATCATCTGCAGCGACAGCGGGCTCGGCATCCGGCTCGACGCGACCGCGCGCACGCCGTTCGAGCGACCGTTGGCGACCGGCCCGGCGTGGCCGACCTGTCCGGCGATCGCGGCGCCGGTGTCGTGCACGGCGTCAGCGAGGCGCGCCAACCCGGCAGCGGTGTCGTCGCCGACGACGATCACCTCCGCATGCGTGCGCCCCTCGGGGGCGACCGCGAGATAGGCCACGGTGGTGAGGCCGACCCCGCCTCGCGCCGGCCCGAGGTGGAAGTCGATGAGCTCGTCGGTCACCTGGCCGTGCGGCGTGCGCCCCTCGAAGGTCGCGGCCTTGACCACGCGGTTGCGCAGGTCGATCGGGCCGAGGCGGGCCGGGGCGAGGACGTCGGGAACGGTCACCTCGAAACTGTAACGTGTTCTAGTCGAGGCTCGAAGGGTCCACCGAGCGGACGCCGATCGCCTACGCTTCGGTCCAGACAGCCCTCACCGCAGTGCAGGGACGACGACGGTGAGGGGGACGACAGTGCCATCCAGCCGCGTCGCAGCGTCCTTCACCGCCGGCACCGCCGGCACCGCCGGCACCGCCGGCATCGCCGTCCTCGCCACCCTCGCCATGATCGGGCTCGGCGGCCACGCCGCCTCCTCGATCGCCGACGTCGGCGCAGCGTCGTCAGCCGTCGACGGGAGCCGCGACACCGTCACGTGGCTCGACACGGTGCCGAGCCCAGTGCGCTCGCCCACTCAGCTGCGCGCCCGGATCGACCTCTCGGCGCCGGCAGACGCCGTGCGTGTCGCGCTCGAGCACGCCCAGGTCGTGAGCATCCCCGACTCGTGCACCGCCAGCAGCGTCAGCGCGCTTCGCTCGGCGATCGTCGGGTCCGACCTCGTCTGCTCACTGTGTCGAGGCCCTCACCTTCACGATGCTCGTCGTCGGCGAGACGGGCGAGCGGGTCGGCGGCCGGGTGACCACGACGCGCGGAGCCGACACGACCAACGTCGACCTGGTCCCGCGCGTCATCTCCGGCGGTCCGGCCACCCTCACGCCCGACGTCCGCCTGATCTCCAGCCCCGACTTCCTCAACGGCGACGTCGGCGACCTGGCCGCCGGCCCCGGGTTCTGGTCGGCCCTGCCGGCAGGGACCCGCACCACCAACTCGACCAACGCCGCCCACGAGGTCGCCCTCGACCGGATCCTCGACGACTGGCAGGACCTCGAGCCCGCCGGGGTCCTGGTGGCCGGTGACCTCACCAACGGCCGTTGGGGCTACGACGACCTCGACTCCGGAAACTTCGGCCCCGTGAGCACCCGCGCGGAGCAGCGACTGGCCCTCCAGCGAGCCGCGCGCACCTACTACCCGCAGTGGAAGCAGCGCTTCGCCCAGCACGGGCTGAGCGCCTTCCCCGCGATGGGCGACCACGAGTACGGCGACGACCCGTGGCCGCGGCGCAAGCGCGCGCTGGCCGACGACTTCAGGGCCGAGTTCGCCCGCGCGTTCACCACCGATGCCCGGGGGAAGCCACTCTTCGCCGACCACCCGTCGGGCCCGGCGCGACTGACGGCCTACGCCGGACGGCCCACTCCGGAGCTGCAGGTCATCACCCTCGACGTCTTCGACATCACCCGCGAACGCGCCCGGGTGAGGGTCGACCCACAGCAGCTGCGGTGGCTGCGACAGGTGCTGCGACGGGCCCAGCGCGATGACGTCGAGTGGGTCGTCGTCCAGGCCCACACGCCGATCCTGGGCCCGGTGCGAGCGCGCAGCTCGAGTGGCCTCAGCTATCCCGAGGCCGAGAAGTCGCGGCTGTGGAAGATCTTCGAGCGCTTCGGCGTCGACCTCTACCTCACCGGCGAGGTCCACGACACGACCGCCGCCGAGGACGACGGCATCGTCCAGATCGCCCACGGCGGCATCTTCCAGTTCAGCCTCACGACCGCGCTCGTGCTCGACGTCTACGACGACCGCATGTACGTCACGCTGCGCGACTACGACGTCCAGCACGCGCACGACCCGAGCAAGCCCCGCCTGTGGGAGACCCGCCGCTCCGGCCTGCCCACCCAGATCGACGTCGGCGAGACCGTCTCGACGATCGGTACGGCGACCCTGGTCAGCCGTGCTCGCGGCGGTGCCACCCTCAGCGGCCCCAGCGGGATCCTGGTGCCCACCGGCGACTGACCGAGCCGGCGATCCGGTTCTACTCGGCGGTGCCCGCCCTGGACTGGCTCGGCACCTTCTCCGACGCTGCGCGGCCCATCCGGTCGGCGGGCGCAGAATCTCCGGTCCCGACCGGCGGGGAGGCCGCAGCAGCCAGTCGCCGATCGAGCGCTCGCGGCAGCTCGAAGAGCCAGCCGGCACCGAGGCGGACCAGCACGTGGTGCAGCCCGAAGCAGCCGGCCACGATGACGCCGCTCATCACGATCGGATAGGTCGCCGTGGCGACCAGGCTCACCAGGCCGCCCTCCCCCAGCCCGATCGGCAGCTGCACCAGCGCCACGAGGACCACGAGGTGGAGCACGTAGACGCGCAGGGTGCGCTGCCCGACCCACGCCAGGACCTCGCCCACGCGCGAGTCGGCCCAGCGCGCTGCCAGCAGGATCCCCAGCGGGATGCCCAACACCGAGGCGCCGACCGCTCCGAGGCTCCACGGCAACGGACCCGCGAACACGAAGGCTGCGGCGGCGGAGTAGGCGACGGTCAGGGCGAGCAGGGCCGGAACCGACACCCGACGTACGGCGAGACTGCGCCAGAACTGCGGGAAGTAGGCGCCGACGAGGAAGTAGACCAGGTGCAGCAGCACCGAGAACCGGTTGTTCTCCTCGATCCCCAGCCACGACACCGAGGCGGCGAGCACCGCAGCAGCCGCGACGACGGCGACCGGCGGGAGCGGGCGGAAGACCTTGGCGATCACGAAGTAGACCGCGAGGGCGTAGAGGAACCACATGCTCGAGGCCGCCCACACGAGCTCGCCCAGCAGGTCGGCCACGCTGGTGACGCGGTTGGCGGGGAGGTCGCGCTCGACGGCGTAGATCCCGATGAAGACCGTCAACCACACCAGGTAGAGGTAGTAGCTCGACACGATCCGGCGCCACGACGCACGCCAGGGTCGAGCGACCGCACCGGCTGCGAAGAAGCCGCTGACGACGAAGAAGAGTGGCATCCGCACCGGCTTCAGGCCGTAGCTCAGCCCGTGCCAGGCGTCCGCGATCGGCGTGAAGGCCGGGGCGACGAGGAACAGGTAGTCCTTGACGACCAGGTGGTGCAGGACGACCAGCAGGATGCTCGCGCCCTTGGCGACGTCAGGCCAGCGCAACCGCTCCCGCGTCGGCGACGACGGGAGTGCGGGGGCTGCGGGGGCTGAGGGGGCTGAGGGGGCGGAGGGGATGGCCAGTGAGGTCATGTCGCCGCCACGGTAGGCAAGTCGCCTCATCTGGTCCCATTCGAGACCGCCGATTTCAGCGGGTTTGTGGCGGAACTCTCACCCGCACCGGATGGGTGGCTGGTGGTGAGCCGTCGGAAGATCGAGGCGCGGGACCGGGAGCGTCAGGACTCGCGTGGCGAGTCCAGAGCGACGTCCCAGGCGTCGTTGACGTCACGCAGGTCGTCGATGAGTCGGCTCGCCCGTTCCGGTCCGAGCTCGGCCAGCGCACGGGAGATGAGGTCGCCGCGGATCTTGCCGTCGTGAGCGAACGCCTCGTCGCCGGCAGGCGAGGGCCG
>NZ_JAXMNS010000016.1:0-17220 GCF_034670285.1 Nocardioides sp.
TCCCGCCGGACACCCCGCTCAAGATCGGCGACCCGGTCACCCCCGGCGACATCTTCGAGGGGCAGTAGGCGCGCATGCCCGTCCTCGTCGAACCCGACCACCCCACGGTGACGTCGCTGCTCAAGGCGATGCCTCCCGGGGCGCACGGCGTCAGCAGCATCGATCGACTGCGCGCCTGGCTGGACCAGCACCCTGACGAGTACGTCGTCGTGCTCGGACCGGACCTCGACCTCGACGACGCCCTGACGATCGCCGAGGACCTCCGCGCCACCAAGCCCACGGTGAGCGTCGTGCTCGTCGTGGCCGCCCTCGACACCCAGGTGCTCACGCGCGCGATGAAGGCAGGCGCGCGCGACGTCGTCCAGGCCGACGACATCGAGGCAGTGGCCGCCGCCGTACGCCAGGCCCACCAGCTGTTCGTGGCGTTGCGCGGACCCACGGGCGCCAAGAGCGTGGGGCGGGTCGTCACGGTCTTCTCCCCCAAGGGCGGCGTCGGCAAGACGACCATGGCGGTGAACCTCTCGCTCGCCCTGAGCGCCGGTGGTGCCCGCAAGGTGTGCCTGGTCGACCTCGACCTCGCCTTCGGCGACGTGGCGATCACGATGCAGCTGTTCCCGACGCACTCGATCGAGCAGGCCATCGGCTCCGAGGAGACCCTTGACCTGCCGATGGTCGAGGCGCTCCTCACGCGCCACCAGGACTCCATGATGGTGCTCGCCGCCCCGCCGCACCCCGACATCCGTGAGCGCGTCACGCCCGCTCTCGTCTCACGCCTCCTGCGCACCCTCAAGGAGGGCTACGACTACGTCGTGGTCGACACCGCACCGGCGTTCGACGACCAGGTCCTGACCGCGCTCGACGAGACCGACGAGTGCGTGCTGGTGGCCACGTTGGACGTGCCGACGCTCAAGAACGTCAAGGTCGCCCTCGAGACGCTCGAGATGCTCAACATCGCCAGCGGGCACCGCCACCTGCTCCTCAACCGTGCCGACGACGCCGTCGGCATCAGCAGCGACAAGGTCGAGGCGATCCTGGGGATGTCGGTCTCGACCGCGGTCGCCAGCTCCATCGACATCGCGGCCGCCACCAACGCCGGCAACCCGATCGTGATCGACCAGCCCCAGCACGGCGCGAGCAGCGCCATCATCCGACTCGCCGCGCTGCTGACCGGCGACGCGGCCCCGACGCCGACGACCGACGAGCCGAGCCGCTCCGAGGAGTCCGCCGACAAGGGCCGCCGGATGTTCCGCCGCAAGAAGGAGACGCCGTCGTGAGCACCCTCTCGGAACGCCTCGCGGCCGCGCGTCGCGCAGCCCAGCAGCAGGAGGACGCCGCCGCTAAGGAGGCCGGCGGCACCGCAACCGCCGACGAAGCTGCCTCCGCCGGTCAGGCCGATGCGCCCGGCTCGTCCCAGGCCGACCAGGGCGACCAGGCCGCCTCGAGCATCGACGGTGCTGCCGCACGCGCCCCGCGAGCCGCGGCGCCGCGTGCCACGGAGGCCGTCGCCGCACCTCGTCGCAAGGGCACCGGCGCCACCGACCGGATCGACGAGCTCAAGAGCAGCGTCCACGTCGAGCTGCTCAAGCAGCTCGGCCCCCACCTCTACGACTCCGACATGGAGCCCGACGAGCTCGACCAGCGCGTCCGCGTCGTCCTCGCCGACGTCCTCGGTTCCCAGGACCGGCCGCTCAGCACCAGCGACCGCGCCCGGGTCACCCAGGAGATCAGCGACGACATCCTCGGCTACGGACCGATCGAGCCCTACCTGCGCGACCCCGAGGTCTCCGAGGTCATGGTCAACGGGCACAACTCGATCTGGTTGGAGAAGAAGGGCCGCCTGATGGCCGCCGATGCGGTCTTCACCGACGAGGCCCACCTGCGCCGCATCATCGACAAGATCGTCTCCCGGATCGGCCGACGCGTCGACGAGTCGAGCCCGATGGTCGATGCCCGGCTCCCCGACGGCAGCCGCGTCAACGCCGTCGTACCCCCGCTGGCCGTCGACGGCTCCGCGCTCACCATCCGCAAGTTCTCCGAGGACCCGCTGACGGTCGAAGACCTCATCGAGTTCGGCTCGTTGACCCCGGAGACCGCTGACTTCCTCGACGCTGCGGTGCGTGGGCGCCTCAACGTCATCGTCTCGGGCGGCACCGGCGCCGGCAAGACGACCACCCTCAACGTGCTGTCGTCGTTCATCCCCAACGACGAGCGCATCGTCACCATCGAGGACGCCGCCGAGCTCCAGCTCAAGCAGGAGCACGTCGTGCGCCTCGAGTCGCGCCCGTCCAACATCGAGGGCAAGGGTGCGGTGAGCATCCGCGACCTGGTGAAGAACAGCCTGCGCATGCGCCCCGACCGCATCATCGTCGGCGAGGTCCGCGACGCCTCGGCGCTCGACATGCTCCAGGCGATGAACACCGGTCACGACGGCTCCATCTGCACGCTGCACTCCAACGGTCCCCGCGACACGCTCTCGCGCATGGAGACGATGGTGCTGATGGCCGGGATGGACCTGCCGATGAAGGCGATCCGTGAGCAGGTCGCCTCGGCAGTCGACCTCATCGTCCACCAGACGCGCTTTCGCGACGGCACCCGGCGGATCACCCACATCACCGAGGTCGAGCGGATGGAGGGCGACGTCATCACGCTCCAGGACATCTTCCTCTTCGACAACGCAGCCGGCTTCGACGGCGAGGGTCGCACCCTCGGCAGCCTGCGCGGCACCGGGCTGCGCCCGAAGTTCCTCGAGAAGATGGCCTACGCCAACGTCACGGTCGACCCGCTGATCTTCCGCGGGGACCGGTTGTGACCCGACGCCGCTCGCGCGCCACGCGGCGGCTCCTCGCCGGGGCCGCTGCCGGGGCCGTGCTGGTGCTGAGCGCCGCGACCGGAGCCCACGCCGTCGACGGTTCCATCGTCGGCGTCGAACGGAGCGACGAGGGTCTCGAGCTCGCAGTTGACGTGCCCGCTGACGCCGAGGTCGACCTCGACGGAGTCACGGCCACGGTCAACGGCACCGACTACCCCGCCGACGCGGCGCTGCTCTCCGACGACGGCAGCCGCGTGAGCCGTACGACGGTCCTGGCGATCGACACCAGCGACTCGATGAACGGAGACCGATTCGTCGCGGCGAAAGCCGCTGCCACCACGTTCCTGGACGCCGTGCCGGACGACGTCGAGGTCGGCGTCGTGGGCTTCAGTGCCACCGTGACCACCGCCCTCGAACCCACCGCCGACCGTTCAGCAGCGCGCGAGGTGATCGACGGGCTCGAGCTGAGCCGTGGCACCCGCCTCTACGAAGCCGTGCTCGCCTCCGTCGCCCTGGCCGGCGACGAGGGGCAGGGCAAGGTCCTGGTGCTCTCCGACGGCGCCGACACCGGCACCACTCCCCTGGACGCCGTGGTGCAGAGCGTGGCGGAGTCCGGCGTGGTGGTCGACGTGGTCGCGCTGGAGCAGAACGCGCGCAACATCCCGACGCTCACGCGCCTCGCGGGAGACGCCGGCGAGGTGATCCGCGCCGACAGCGCCGACCTCGGCAAGACGTTCTCCGCCGAGGCCGCCGTCCTCGCCCGCCAGGTGGGCGTCAGCCTCGAGGTGCCTGCTGACCTCGCCTCCCAGCAGATCTCGATCAGCGTCTCGCTTCCCTCGTCGGCCGGCACCGTCCTGGCCCGCTCGACGATCCCGGCCTCGACGACGTCCTCGTCGGGCTCGTCGCAGTCGGTCGGGCTCTCCATACCCGTCGAGTCACCGCGTTCGCCGGCCTTCACCGTGCCCGGGTGGGTAATGTACGCCGGCGTGGCGATCTTCGCGATCGGTCTCGTCGTGGCGCTGCTGCTGCTGGTGCCCGGGAAGCCGCTGCCGATGTCGACCGAGGACCGCGTCTCCAGCTACACCACTGGTCTGGCCGGCGTGCGTCCCGCTGCCCAGGGCGGAGCGGCGCCACGGCCCGAGACCGGCGAGGCCACGCTGGTCCAGGCCAACCAGGCCGTCACCAGCCTCCTCAACCGCAACCGCAGCCTCGACAGCCGCATCGCGTCTCGGCTCGCCGCAGCCGGGAGCGAGCTGAAGTCGTCGGAGTGGTTGCTCACCCACGCAGCAGTCTTCATCTTCATCAGCGTCATCGGCCTGCTCGTCGGACGCGGCAACATCGTCGTCGGACTGATCTTCATGATCATCGGCGCCGTCGCACCCTGGATCTACCTGCGCATCCGCGCGTCCCGGCGCCGCAAGAAGTTCGACTCGCTGCTGCCCGAGACCCTGCAGCTGATGTCGGGCTCGTTGTCGGCCGGCCTCTCCCTGATGCAGTCGGTCGACACCATCGTCCGCGAGGGTGCCGAGCCGGTGCGCTCGGAGTTCAAGCGAGTGCTGGTCGAGACCCGGCTCGGAGTCTCCCTCGAGGACGCGATGGAGGGCGTGGCCGACCGCTTCGAGAGCCGCGACTTCCGCTGGGTCGTCATGGCGATCCGGATCCAGCGACAGGTGGGCGGCAACCTCGGCGAGCTGCTCAACACCGTCGCCGACACCATGCGGGAGCGCGAGTACATCCGCCGCCAGGTCAACGCGCTGGCGGCCGAGGGCAAGCTGTCGGCCTACGTCCTCGGCGCGCTGCCCGTGCTGTTCCTGCTGTACCTCCTCGCCGCGCAGGGCGACTACGTGCGTCCGCTCTTCGAGGACGCGCGCGGCCTGATCATGCTCGGCGGCACGGTGATCTGGCTCTTCGTCGGGGTCTTCTGGATGAGCAAGCTCGTGAAGGTGGAGGTCTGACATGGTGCTCGTGTTCGCGTTCGGCGTGATCCTGGTGCTCGTCGCCATCGGGCTGGTCGCGCTGACGTTCGGCGCCCCCCAGGAGGGCGGCGTCAAGCGGTCGCTCGCCGTGCTCCAGGCAATGACCAACGCCCCCGAGGAGCTGACCCGCGAGGTCGACCGCCCCTTCAGCGAGCGGGTCGTCGCGCCACTCCAGCAGCGGGCCTACCGTGTCGGTCGCCGCTTCACCGGCGCCGACACGGCCGCCCGCCTCCAGCGCAAGCTCGACTCCGCCGGCAACCCCGGCGACCTCACCCCCGACCGCGTCGTCTCGCTGAAGGTGATCGGGGCCATCGCGTTCCTGGTCATCGGGCTCGTGGTCGCCCTCGTGCTCGGCACCAGCCTTCCCGTGCTGGCCCTGCTCATGATCGGTGGCCTGGTGCTGGGGTTCTTCGCCCCCGATCTGTACCTCTACCAGACCGCCTACAACCGGGCCGAGCACCTGACGCGCGAGCTGCCCGATGCGATCGACCTGCTCACGATCAGCGTCGAGTCGGGCCTTGGCTTCGACGCGGCCTGCCAGCAGGTGGCGCGCAACACCGACGGACCGCTCTCCGACGAGTTCTCCCGGATGCTGAGCGAGATGCAGATCGGGCAGAGCCGCTCGCAGGCGCTGCGCTCGATGGCCGAGCGCACCAACATCGACGACGTCCGCACCTTCGTCGGGGCGATGGTGCAGGCCGACGCCTTCGGCATCCCGATCGGCTCCGTGCTGCGCGTGCAGTCGAGCGAGATCCGGGTCAAGCGGCGTCAGCGGGCCGAGACCAGGGCTCAGCAGGTGCCCGTCAAGATCACGGTGCCACTCATCTTCTGCATCCTGCCGTGCCTCTTCGCAGTCGTGATGGGTCCCGCCATCCTCGCGATCATGGACAACGGGCTCGCCTGAGGCCATGAACCCGGTCCAGGTCCGGCAGATCAGCGCCGGCGCACGTCTCTTCGCCCTTCTCGTCATCGGCGCGCCCACGCTCTGGTATCGCGACCAGTCGGGGCTCGTCGCCCTCGCGGCCCTCGTCGTCGTGTGGGCTTCCATGAGCCTGGTCGGCGACCGAGCCCAGCTCCCCCGACTCCCCCGGATCGTCCCGGTGGTGGAGGCGGCCGCCGTGGCGGTGGTCATCGGCGTGGCGCTGCCGACGGCCCCCGCCATCGTCTTCGCGCTGGCCCTCCCTCCCTTCCTCGCCGCGCTCCGCGGCGGTCTGCGCTGCATGCTCCTGTCGCTCGCGACCGAGGTGGTCGTCGTGGTGGTCCTGCTCGTAGTCCTCCATCAGCTGGTCGCGGACGAGGACATCCTCAACGTCGTCACCTGGGCGATGGCCGGTCTCGGACTCGGGTTCATCGGCAGCTTCGTGCATGCCACGGCGGAGCGCGAGATCGATGAGTTGGCGCCGTACCTCGATGCCCAGCGGCTGATCCGCCAGCTCCTCGACCTGTCGGGCGACCTGAGCTCGGGCCTGGACGTCACGTCGTCAGCGGGGTCGATCGCCAGCGACGTGCGCGACCAGCTGCCGACCTCCGGCCTCGGCATCTACCTCCCCCGTGGCGAGCTCCTCGTTCCCCTACTGTCGGCGATGGACGACGTGCCCGAACAGCTCGGGGAGGCCGAGTCCCTGGCCGTGGAGTCCTGGGCCCGCAGCGAGCCGATCGTCTTCGGACGTGGCTTCGCCTTTCCCCTCGGCGAGTCCGCGGTCGTGGCCGGGCTGTTGTCGACCGAGGCAGACCTACCGCTGACGGAGATCGAGCGCGCCATCCTCGATCTCGTCACCGAGCTGCGCCCCAAGGCCGTTCAGCTCGACACCGCCCTGCTGTTCTCCGACTTCCGTGACCTCGCCTCGGCCGACGTCCGCAAGCGGCTCGCCCGCGAGATGCACGACGGCGTGGCCCAGGACATCGCCTCGCTCGGCTACCTGGTCGACGCTCTCGCGGCGCGACCGGCGAACGACAAGCAGGCCGCCCAGCTCGCGATGCTGCGTGACCGCATCACCAAGGTCGTGGCCGAGGTGCGCCAGTCGGTGCTCACCCTGCGCACGAGCATCGGGGAGTCGCAGAGCCTCGGAGCCGCGATCAGCACGGTCGCGCGCCACCTCAGCGACTCGTCCGGACTGCCGATCATGGTCACTCTCGACGAGCAGTCCACGCGCCTTCGTCCCGAGGTCGAGGCCGAGCTGTTCCGCATCGCCCAGGAAGCGATGAACAACGCCATCAAGCACGCGCAGTGCAGCACGATCGAGGTGCACTGCGAGGTCTCCGCACCCCACGCCCGCATCACGGTGAGCGACAACGGGCGGGGGCTCCAGGAGGCTCGCAACGACTCGCACGGGCTGAAGATCATGCGCGAGCGTGCGCGCCTCGTCGGGGCCGAGCTGAGCATCGGCGACAACCACCACGGGGGCCTCACCGTCAGCGCGCGAATCGGCCCCGCCGACGGGGTCTTCCCGGAGCCCCTCCCTGCTGAGAGAGTGACGTCATGAGCGACGACCCGACCACCAAGACGATCCGCATCCTCCTCGTCGACGATCACGAGCTCATCCGCAGCGGCCTCGGCGCCGTCCTCGACATGGAGGACGACATGGACGTCGTGGGCACCGCGGGGTCGGTGGCCGAGGCGGTGGCCCGCTACGAGGAGCTCTCGCCGGACGTCGTCGTGGCCGACCTGCAGCTCCAGGACGGCACCGGGCTCGACATCGTCCGCACGATCCGCAAGCAGAGCGACACGACCGGCCTCATCGTGCTGACCATGCACTCGGGTGACGACCAGATATTTGCCGCGATGCAGGCCGGTGCCTCCGGCTTCGTCGGCAAGGACGCCCCCTCCTCGGAGGTCGTCCGCGCCGCCCGCCACGCCTCGGTGTCGCCACGAGCATTCGTCTGCGCCGGCCTGGTCGGCGCGATGATGCGACGCCAGTCGGGAGAGTCGACCAACCTCACCGAGCGCGAGCACGATGTCCTGCTCCTCCTCGCCGACGGCCTGGGTGCGGCCGCCATCGGGGAGAAGCTCTTCCTCAGTGAGTCGACCGCCAAGTCACACATCGCCCGCATCTACCAGAAGCTCGGCGCGGCCAACCGGGCACAAGCGCTCGTCACCGCGATGCGTATCGGGCTGCTCTCGAGCATCCAGCCGACCGAGCGCTAGCACGCTGAAAACTGTGCGGCCATAGTCCGAAATGACTACTCGGGTCGGCACGTTCTCCTGATCCCCCCAGCCCACTGCCACGGCAGAGTAGGACTCGTGAGGTTCCCTCACTCAGCAGGGGAACCGCCCCCCGTGATCTCACACAGGAGTCTGAAATGATCGAGTACCTCACCATCATGATCAACGCCCGCCGGGCCAACATGGACGAGCGTGGCGCCTCCGCCGTGGAGTACGGCCTGCTCATCGCCGGCATCGCCGCACTCATCGTCGCTGTCGTCTTCCTCCTCGGCGGCACCATCAGGGACTCGTTCTCGGACACCTGCACCGCGGTCGGCGGCGCCACCTGCACCGAGTGACGTCTTCTTCGTAGCCGGCGCCCGCACTCGCAGGAGTGCGGGCGTCGGCTTTTTGGTCGACGGACTGGAACTCCTGCTGCCATGCCCTTACGGCAAAGACTCAAGACGTGACGTCCACGCCGAGATTAAGTCAGCCTCTGACCACCCGAACAGACTCTGCAGCGCAGGCCCGACGGCCTCACCGTCGGACACCCGCTCGTAGAAGTCGAGGAACGCCGCGTCGCCGCCGCGCTCGGCCAGCACTCGGCACGCGAGCCACGCCGACTCGTACACGGCGCCGAGGTGAGTGCCCCGGGTGTCGAACTCCGCCGGCCCGGGCAGACTCATCGGCGGGCCGTCGGCCCGCACCTGGTCGCGGATCTGTGCGGCCGTCTTCGTGAGCGGCAGGGTGGAGTCGCGCAGCGCGACGTAGTCGGCGTAGCCCTCGATCAGCCAGGCCGGGGCCCGGCTGAGAGGTCCCTCCCCCGCGACGTGCGCCGCCTCGTGGTCGAGCACCACTTCCTGACCCCGCGGACCGAGACCGTCGAAGACCTCGGGGTTCACGTAGACGTGAATCGGTGCGGTGGCGCTGACGGAGCCGTCGGCAGACCCGGTGACCGCCGCGATCTGCTGGTAGAAGCCGGGTTCCACGCCCAGGGCTCGTTCGAGCCCGTGTGCATCTCTCGGCACCTCGACCACCAGTCGGCCGTCCCAGCCGACGACAACCTCCGAGACCACCCGGACGGCGCGCTCGGTGAGCCGTGCGTAGCGGGCGAGGTCTGCGGTGTCGCTGACGAGGAGGAGGTAGTCGCTCGTGCGGCTCACGCTCAGGGGCCCACTCATCCACACGGGCGTGCGCAGGGTCTCCCCACCGATCCCGGCGATGTGCGTGCCCTCGTCGTCAGAGACGAACGCGACCGTCGTCTCGGTGCTGGCGGGCGCTCGGTCGAAGCCGTCGTAGCGCCACTGCACGGCCACTGCCGCTGACCAGCGGCCATCCGGGGTGACAGCCCCGATCTCGTCGACGTAGCGCAGCTGCACGTCGGTGATCTGCGCCAGCTCCGCATTCGTGACCAGCGCTGCAAGCAGTGACTGAGGGCCGGACGAGTCGACCGCAACCTCCTGCGCCAGGGACACGTCACCCTCGGAGACAGCGCGCTGCAGGTCCTGCAGGGCCAGTGCCGCTGCGCCCGCGTCAGCGACCGCTGCAGTGCCGGCGGGAATGGTGACCTCGAAGTCGCCTGACCCGTCGTCCGGGGAGAGCGCGCTCCAGGTCAGCCCGCCCGCGCTGAGCAGCACGAGCACCGCCGCGAGGACGAGCCACGCGCGTGGTCGTCGTCCGCTCGTGTCGCCCGCTGCGGGAGGGGCCTCGGCCTCAGCCAGGGCGGACGGCTCCGACGTACGGCATCGAGTACAAGCCGGTGACCTGGACGCCGGTGCTCGGGTTGGCGGCGTGCACGATGTTGCCGTTGCCGATGTACATGCCGACGTGGCTGATCGGGCTGTAGTAGAAGACGAGGTCGCCGGGGCGCAGGTCGCTCGCGGCGACACGGGGGCCGCTGCTGTACTGCGCACCCGAGGAGTGCGGGAGCGAGACGCCGGCCTGGCCCAGGCCATCATGGTCAGCCCAGAGCAGTCCCACGAGCTCGGACCGGCCGCGCCGTAGACGTAGGTCTCGCCCACCTGGGCCATCGCGAAGGCCACCGCAGCACCGGCGCGACCCGAGACAGCGACGTCGGTGGTCGTGGTCGTGGTCTCGGCGGGCGCCTGGGCGCGGCTGCGCGACAGCACCGCGCGCCGCTCCTCGGCCTCGAGCCGCCCGAGGAGCGCCTTGGCCTCGGCCAGCTTCTCGTCCATGACCTTCTTCTCGGCCGCGAGCTGCGCCTCGGTCTGGGCGACCTGCTCGAGTCGCTTGGCAGTTGCCTCGCGCCTGATGCTGAGCTCCTTGAGACCCGTGCGGTAGTTCTCGTAGACACCCTGCTGAAGGCGCTGATAGCTCGCCATCGTCGAGACCTGCTCGAGGAACTCCCCCGGGTCACCGGCAGCGAGCACCTCACCGACGGTGGAGAGCGAGGTTCCGGCGTACTGGCGAAGGATCGCGTCGCGTGCCTGGCTGCGCACCTCGTCGAGGGAGGAGTCTTCACGCGCCTGGTCCGAGCGCAGCGAGGCGAGGTCGTCCTTGAGGCCGTCGAGCTCGATCCTGGCGTCGTTGTAGCGCTCCGAGGCCTGCTCGGCCTCGTGGTAGAGCGCGTCGACGCGGACCTTGACGTCCTTGATCTCCGGCTCGGCCTGAGCGGGAGCGCTAGGGATCAGTCCAATGGTGGCGGCGAGCGCACAGCCGGCCAGGACGGACGTGATTCGAACCCGGGCGTTGGTCACAGCGGGTGGTTCCCCTTTAGCGGTGTCGTACGCCTACCGGGTGAGCTGACGGACTCGGGCACGACTTGCCCTACCCCCGCTCCTGGCCCGACAAGGCCATCTCGCGGAGGATTCACCCCAGATGAGTGTGGTTCCCCGGCTCCAGGTCTCCCCGGACTCAGCGCGACGCCCGCGCGGACCTCTGTGTGGTCCACTTCCACGAGCGCCTGAGCGTCCCAGGTTAGTCGCCGCACCCAGGGCGCACCAAACTTCGCCGGTCGGCACGGGCGCGTCGTGTCACACAGGTCACACCAGCACCACCAACACGCCGATCCTCCGCTGGGTCGGGGTTCACTCAGGCCGATTCGACGTGAGGCGCGGCCACCGGGTTCACGAGCCGGAGCGGTGGCACGAGGCCGCTGTCGGCCAGGACGTCGAGCGCGCGGCGCTCGTCGTCGTCGATGATCAGGTCGGAGAGCTCAGGCGGAGGCCCGAGGAGGACGGTCACCACGCAGTCGTGACAGGCCAGGCCACGCACCACGCAGGAGTCGCAGTCGATTCGTGTCGTCATGGGGACACCGTGGCAGTGACCACCGACAACGGTGCGAACCATCGGGGCACGACGTGAAGGATGATGCACCGATGACGTCCTCGTCCCTCCGCCCAGCTCCGGGTGCCGGCGCGTCCATCTGGATCGGGCTCCTGCTGTTCCTGGGCGTGTTCACGGCCTACACCGCCACCGTCGACCTCGATCGCTCCAGCAACGACACCTACAGCGCCGGCCTGGCCGGCTGGGTGATCGCGACGACCGGAGAGCCGTGGCTCGACGACCTCGCGCCGGAGGAGTACGACGCGTCCAAGACCTGGACCCAGGTCAACGAGCGCAACGGCCTGACGGTGGTCTCGCGCGCGCCCGGGCCGATCATGGCGACGGTTCCGGCCGAGTCGGTCCGTCACGCCCTGACTGGCTCCGAGCGCTTCTCGCTGGCACCGCAGGCCGTCACGGCCGCGGCGATGACTGCGGCAGCCGTGGTGCTCTTCTTCCTTGCGCTCCGGCGCAGCACCGGCATCAAGGTCTCGCTCGTCGCCACGGCGGCCTTCGCCTTCACCACCCCCGTGTGGAGCGTGAGCGCCAATGCGATGTGGACGCACCCGATCACGCTCGCGGGCATCCTGGGCATGGCCTGCTTCGCAGCCCGCGAGCGATGGTGGCTCGTAGGCGCATTCGGCGGCATCGCCGTGCTGGGCCGCCTCCACACCGCCATCATCGTGGCGGTCCTCGGCTGCGGCCTGGCCATCGCCAGGCGTCGCCCGGCGATCGCGCTCCAGGTGGGCCTCGCGAGCCTCGTGGGCGTCGTCGTTGCTGGGCTCTGGACGTTCTGGGTCTACGGACGCTGGTCTCCGACGGGTGGCTACCGCAGCGAGACTGCGCAGCGCATCACCACCGGGTTCTCCGGCAACGGCGACAGCGCCGTCGTCAACCAGCTCGGCATGTGGGTCTCGCCGGGCTACGGGATCCTCATCTGGACGCCCGTACTCCTCCTCCTGCTCCCCGCCATACGACGTGGCTGGCACCAGGTCCCGACCTGGGCCAGGATCCTGCCGCTGGGTGGCGTCCTCTACACGCTGGCTCAGGCTCAGCTGAACACCTTCACCGGTGGCGACGGCTTCTTCGGCTACCGCCACGGACTGGAGTTCCTGGCCACGGTGGCGCCCTGTGTGGCGCTCGCAGCCGCGGGCCACCTGGGTCGCGTCAGCCGCCATCTTCTCGGCCCCCTGCTCGGCCTGCAGTTCGCCGCCTTCCTGCTCGGGTCCACCACTGAAGCCTGGTACATCCTGTTCACCGACGCCTGGCGCGACAACTCCCTCGCGCTGGCGCTCCGCACCGAGCCGGCGTACGGCGTGCTGGTGGCCGTCTCGGTCCTCGTCGGGATCCTCGCCGGGCGGGTGCTGCGCGACGACTCTCGTGGCGTCGTGGCGCGCCCTGACCCGCCTGTCGGTGGCAACGCCTAGCCTCCCCCTATGACCGTCAGCGCCAGCTCTCCGTCTCGATGGGAGACCCAGCGCAGCTTCGACGAGCTGGGCCGGCCGCTCCAGGACGTCACCTTCTGCGTCGTCGACCTCGAGACCACCGGCGGGTCGGCCAAGGCCGGCTCTATGATCACCGAGGTCGGAGCCGTCAAGGTCCGCGGCGGGGTCGTGCTCGGGGAGTTCCAGACGCTGGTCAACCCGCACACCCAGATCCCGGCCTTCATCGCGGTCCTGACGGGCATCAGCAACTCGATGGTCACCGACGCCCCGGCGATCGAGTCGGTGCTGCCCGCCTTCCTCGAGTTCGCCGCCGGCAGCGTCCTCGTGGCCCACAACGCGCCCTTCGACGTCGGCTTCCTCCAGCACTTCGCCGAGCAGCAGGGCCGCGCGTGGCCGGCGTTCGAGGTGGTCGACACCGCCGTCCTGGCCCGCCGGATCATCACCCGCGTCGACGCCCCCAACTGCAAGCTCTCCTCGCTGGCCCGACTGTTCGCCTCGACGACGACGCCCAACCACCGCGCGCTCTCCGACGCCCGGGCCACCGTCGACGTGCTGCACGGCCTGATGGAACGCGTCGGCGCCCAGGGCGTGCACACCCTCGAAGAGCTGAAGACGTTCTCGGCACGGGTCTCGCCGGCCCAGCGCAAGAAGAGACACCTGGCTGACGGGCTCCCTCACGCCCCGGGGGTCTACCTCTTCAAGGACGCAGCCGAGCGGGTTCTCTACATCGGGACCTCCAAGGACCTACGACGCCGTGTCCGCACCTACTTCACCGCCTCCGAGACCCGCTCTCGGATGGGCGAGATGGTGCGCCTGGCATCCGAGGTCGCCAGCATCACCTGCGCCACCCCGCTGGAGGCGGAGGTCCGCGAGCTGCGGCTGATCGCGGAGCACAAGCCGCCCTACAACCGGCGCTCGCGCTTTCCCGAGAAGGTCACGTTCATCAAGCTGACCCGCGAGGTGTGGCCACGCCTGTCCCTGGTCAAGAAGATCAAGGACGACGGCGCCGACTACCTCGGACCCTTCTCCTCGCGCGCCATGGCCGAGAAGTCGTTGACCGCCCTGCACGAGACGTTCCCCGTGCGACAGTGCACGCACACGATGGGACGGGCTCCCCGTCGGACCGCCTGTGTCCTGGCCGAGATGGGCCGATGCCTCTCCCCCTGCGACGGCGGCGTCGACCACCACACCTACGCGGCCATGGTCCGGCAGCTGCGCGAGACGCTGCTCCAGCGACCCGACGAGGTGGTCGAGGTCGTCAACGCCAAGATGGCGACCCTGGCCGAGGAGGAACGGTTCGAGGAGGCCGGGGTCCATCGCGACCGGCTGGCCTCCTTCGTCCGCGCCGCAGCACGCACGCAGCGGCTCTCCTCCCTCACCCGTTGTCGCGAACTCGTCGCGGCGCGCCTCGAGGACGACGGGCGCTGGGCCGTCCACGTCGTGCGCTACGGACGCCTCGCCGCCGCGGGCGTCATCCCCTCGGGAGCCGACGCCCACCTGTTCGTCGACCAGCTTCGACTGGCTGCCGAGACGGTCCTGGACCCCGGCGAGACACCGGGCCCGATTCCAGCGGCAGCGGCCGAGGAGACCGAGCGGATCCTCCGGTGGCTCGAGTCGCCCTCGCTACGGCTGGTCGACGTCGAGGGCGAGTGGACGTGCCCGGTGGGGGGCGCCGCCCGCGATCTCGCACGATACGCGCCGCCCGCCGACTTCGTGCGCGCCGACTGATCTGCCGGGCCCTAGGGTGTCCCCCATGATCACCGCCATCGTGTTCGTGAAGGCCGACGTCGACAAGATCCCTGAGGTCGCCCAGGAGATCGCCTCGATCGAGGGAGTCAGCGAGGTCTACTCGGTGACCGGCCAGATCGACCTGATCGCCCTCGTCCGGGTGCGCGAGCACGATGCCGTCGCGACCGTTGTCGCCGACCAGCTCAACAAGGTCCCGGGCGTGCGCGAGACCGAGACCCACATCGCCTTCCGCGCCTACTCGCGGCACGACCTCGAGTCGGCGTTCTCCCTCGGCCTCGACTGACGCGTCAGGCAGACGCCGCAGTCACCCAGCGCTCCAGCGAGGCCGCTGCACCACCGCTGTCGAGCGAGGCCTCGGCCTGCTCGATGCCGGCGCGCAGACGCTCGACCAGGGTCCCGTCGCCGGCCGCGTGCACGGCCAGCGCCGCCCCGGCGTTGAGGACGACGGCGTCGCGCACGTGTCCCCGCTCGCCGGCCAGCACGCGCCGTACGACGTCGGCGTTGTAGGCCGTGTCACCGCCGCGGAGGTCCTCGGCCGTCGCCGCCGAGAAGCCGAGCTCGGTGGGGTCGAGGCTCTCCTCGACGATCTCGCCGCCGGCGACGACCCACACCCGTGAGGTCGTGGTCGTGGTGAGCTCGTCGAGGCCGTCGTCACCGCGGAAGACCCAGGCGTCCGCGCCGCGCGCCGCGAAGACACCCGCCATCACCGGGGCCATACGCGGATCGGCGCAGCCGATGGCCTGAGCTGCGGGTCGCGCCGGGTTGGTGAGCGGGCCGAGGAAGTTGAACGTCGTGGCGATGCCGAGCTCGCGGCGCGGTGCCGCCGCGTGGCGCATCGCGGGGTGGAACGCCGCGGAGAAGCAAAAGGTGATGCCTGCCTCGACGGCCACCTCGGCCACGCGCTGGGGCGGAAGGTCCAGTCGGATGCCCAGCGCCTCCAGGACGTCGGCGCTGCCGGACTTGGACGACGCCGAACGGTTGCCGTGCTTGACCACCCGCACCCCGGCCCCGGCTGCCACGATCGCGGCCATGGTCGAGATGTTGACCGACATCGAGCGGTCGCCTCCGGTGCCGACGACGTCGAGGAGCCTGCCCTCGACCTCGATCGGGTTGCGCCGAGCAAACATTGCCTCGGCCAGACCGGTGACCTCCTCGATCGTCTCGCCCTTGGAGCGCAGCGCCACGGCGAAGCCGGCGATCTGCGCGGGTGAGGCTGCGCCCGCGAGGATCTCGTCCATCGCCCAGGCGGTCTGCGCCGCGCTCAGGTCGCTGCGTGCCACCAACGAGGACAGCACGTCGGGCCAAGTGGTCGTCATGAGTCCCTCGAATGGCTCGGAGTCGACGGGCTGGCCGCCGACAAGGGGCGTGGGTCAGGCCTGGGCGGGCAGCCGCGCGCGCAGCAGGCCGACGACGGTCTCGCCGAGCTGGATCGGGTCGATGGGGTGAGAGACCGCGGCCTCGGCGCGCGACCACGTCGCCAGCCAGGCGTCCTGCGGCCGTCCGGTGAGCACCACGATGGGCGGGCAGCCGAAGATCTCGTCCTTCATCTGCTTGGCGATCCCGAGGCCGCCGGCCGGGACGGCCTCGCCGTCGAGGATCGCCAGCGAGATCTGTCCCGAGTCCATGTTCTGGAGCACCACCGGCTCGGTCGCCACCTCGACGTACTCGACCTCGGGGAGGTCGGGGTGGGGCCGACGGCCCAGGGCGATGATGACCTGCTGGCGCACCGAGGAGTCGTCGGAGTAGACGAGGATCTTGAGACGGGAGTCAGTCACGCGGACATGCTAGCCGGACGTCGGCCCGCCGACGCTCGCACGTCCCTCGGCGCGCTCGAGTCGTTCGAGCCGGTCGAGTCGACGGTCCTCACGGGCGGCTTCCTTCATCGACGACCTCACCCACTGGGTGAAGAGGACGGCGAAGAACACCAGGCCGATCAGGTCGCCGGATCCCCACAGGATCCCGCCGGCGAGATTCTGGTCGGCGAGTGGATCCGGAAGCCAGGAGCCCATCGGTCCCTCGGACAGCCGGGGGTACCAGTCCCCGCCGATCAGGGTCGACTGCCCCATGATCGTGACTCCGAGGAAGGCGTGGAACGGCAGCGTCATCACGGTGAGCATCATCCGGACGGGGTAGCCCAGGCGTCCCGGCAGCGGATCGATCCCCATCAGTGGCCAGAAGAACAGCGCACCGACCATCACCAGGTGGATGTGCATCGCCTCGTGGACGTAGGTCGACTCCAGCGAGGCGCGGTACCAGCCGGAGAAGTAGAGCGCCCACGGCGAGACGACGTAGAGCGTGAAGGTGAGCGGAGCGAACGAGAGGACCTTCGCCAGCCGTGAGTGGAGCAGCCCGAGCAGCCAGCGGCGCGGCGTGGCGGGGAGCGTGCGCAGCGCGAGGGTCACCGGCGCCCCCAGCGCGAGCGACAGCGGCACCAGCATCGACAGCACCATGTGCTGGACCATGTGGACGCTCAACAGCGTGGTGTCGTAGGCCGCGAGCCCGGACGAGGTGGCGACGTAGAACGAGCCCATGCCGGCGACGACGAAGGCGAGCGTGCGCCCGATCGGCCACTCGTCTCCTCGACGGCGCAGCGAGACGACCCCCACGAGGTAGAGCCCGGCCGCCCAGACGGTGATCACCAGCGAGACCGGGACGAGGCTCCACTCGGTGAAGAACGATCCGGCGGTGAACCTCGGAAGCACCTCCGTGGTGGTCGCGGACGCCGTCAGGACGGCCTGGAGGTCAGGGAAGAACATGGTCACCACGATAGAACTCCACCTTCACCCGGGGGTCGAGGTGCCCTCGCGAGAAGTCCAC
>NZ_JAXMNS010000017.1:0-16973 GCF_034670285.1 Nocardioides sp.
CGCCAAGGTCGCCGACCCGGCGGGTGGCTCGTACGCCGTCGAGAAGCTCACCGCCGACCTCGCTGCCGCCGGGTGGGCCGTGCTCGGTGACCTGGAGGCGGGTGCCGACCTGGACGCCGCCATCGCCGAGGTCGTCGCCGTGCGCGACCAGCAGGTCGCCACCCGCAAGCGCCCGCTGACCGGGCTCACCGAGTTCCCCCACCTCGCCGAGGAGCTCCCCGAGCGCGCGCCCGACGGAGCCTTCGACGGCGTCCGGCCTTACGGAGCCGCGTTCGAGGAGCTGCGTGACACCCCGCCGCAGGCCCGGGTCTTCCTGGCCACGATGGGCACGATCGCCTCGCACACCGCGCGGGCGACCTTCGCCAGCAACCTCTTCGCTGCCGGCGGTGTGGCCGTCGACGTGGCCGGTGCGACCGACGGCGTCGAGGCCCTGACGTCCGCCTACGACGGCCAGCCGGTGGTGTGCCTCGCCGGCGCCGACACGACGTACGCCGAGTGGGGTGAGGCCGCCGCCGCCGCCCTGCGCGAGGCCGGCGCCACGCGCGTCATCGTGGCCGGCAAGCCCACCGACTACACCGACGACGCCTGCGCGATGGGCGTGGACGCGTTGGCGTTCCTGACCCGCACGAGAGAGGCACTGAGCCGATGAGTGTTCCGAAGAGCTTTGCCGGCATGCCGCTCCGGGGTGACGGGGCTCCGGTCGGCTCCGCGTCCGCGGCTTCGTCAGGCTCAGCCTCCACACCGTGGACGTCGCCCGAGGGCATCGACATCCTGCCCGTCTACGGCCCCGAGCACCTCGAGGGTCTCGACGCCCTCGACACGTGGCCGGGCCTGAGCCCGTTCCTGCGCGGGCCCTACCCGACGATGTACACCACCCAGCCGTGGACCGTGCGTCAGTACGCCGGGTTCTCGACGGCCGAGGAGTCCAACGCCTTCTACCGGCGCAACCTCGCCGCCGGGCAGAAGGGCCTCTCGGTGGCCTTCGACCTCGCCACCCACCGCGGCTACGACTCCGACCACCCGCGCGTGCGCGGTGACGTCGGCATGGCCGGTGTCGCGATCGACTCGATCTACGACACGCGCACCCTCTTCGACGGCATCCCGCTCGACGAGATGTCGGTGTCGATGACGATGAACGGCGCCGTGCTGCCGGTCCTGGCCCTCTACATCGCCGCGGCCGAGGAGCAGGGGGTGAAGCCGGAGCAGCTCGCGGGGACGATCCAGAACGACATCCTCAAGGAGTTCATGGTCCGCAACACCTATATCTACCCGCCGGCGCCGTCGATGCGGATCATCTCCGACATCTTCAGCTACACCTCCTCGAAGATGCCGCGCTTCAACTCGATCTCGATCTCCGGCTACCACATGCAGGAGGCCGGGGCGACCGCCGACCTCGAGCTCGCCTACACGCTGGCCGACGGCGTGGAGTACATCCGCGCCGGGCTCGAGACCGGGATGACGATCGACCAGTTCGCCCCGCGCCTCAGCTTCTTCTGGGCGATCGGGATGAACTTCTACATGGAGGTCGCCAAGATGCGCGCCGCCCGCGCGCTGTGGTCGCGCCTCGTGCGCGACTTCAACCCCGAGAACCCCAAGTCGCTGAGCCTGCGCACGCACTCGCAGACCAGCGGCTGGAGCCTCACCGCCCAGGACGTCTTCAACAACGTCGGTCGCACGGCGATCGAGGCGATGGCGGCCACGCAGGGCCACACCCAGAGCCTGCACACCAACGCCCTCGACGAGGCGATCGCGCTGCCGACCGACTTCAGCGCCCGCATCGCGCGCAACACCCAGCTGCTGCTCCAGCAGGAGAGCGGCACGACGGGCACCATCGACCCGTGGGCCGGCTCCTACTACGTCGAGCGACTCACCCATGACCTCGCGGAGCGGGCCTGGGCCCACATCCAGGAGGCCGAGCAGGCCGGCGGCATGGCGAAGGCCATCGAGCAGGGCATCCCGAAGATGCGCATCGAGGAGGCGGCGGCCCGCACCCAGGCCCGCATCGACTCGGGCGCCCAGTCGGTGATCGGCGTCAACACCTACCGCCTCGCGGCCGAGGACAAGCTCGACGTGCTCCGCGTCGACAACGACGACGTCTACCGACAGCAGATCGCCAAGCTCGAGCGGCTGCGCGCCGAGCGCAACGACGACGACGTACGACGTGCGCTCGAGGCCCTGACCAACTCGGCCGAGCGCGGCGCCGGTGGCTCGAGCGCCGGGTCGCTCGACGGCAACCTGCTCGCCCTCGCGGTCGACGCGGCTCGGGCGAAGGCGACCGTCGGCGAGATCTCGGACGCCATGGAGAAGGTCTACGGCCGCCACCAGGCCGTGATCCGTACGATCAGCGGCGTGTACAGGGAAGAGTCCGCCGGCAGCGAGAGCACTCTCGTGCAGCAGGTGCTCGACGCGACGGCCGAGTTCGACGAGGCCGAGGGACGCCGTCCGCGCATCCTGGTCGCCAAAATGGGCCAGGACGGTCACGACCGCGGCCAGAAGGTCATCGTCTCGGCCTTCGCCGACATGGGCTTCGACGTCGACGTGGGTCCGCTGTTCTCGACGCCCGAGGAGGTCGCCCAGCAGGCCGTCGACGCCGACGTGCACCTCGTCGGCGTGAGCTCCCTCGCTGCGGGCCACCTCGCCCTGCTCCCTGCGCTCAAGTCGGCCCTGGCCGAGCAGGGTCGCGACGACATCATGGTTGTCATCGGCGGCGTCATCCCGCCCGACGACGTCCCGACGCTGCTCGAGATGGGGGCGGCCGCGGTGTTCCTGCCCGGCACGGTCATCGCCGAGTCGGCGCTCGACCTGCTGGCCAAGCTGCGCGCCCAGCTCGACCATTGACCAGTCAGCGCCGCGAGGTCGACGTCGACGGGCTCGTCTCGGGCATCCGCTCCGGTCAGCGGGCCGCGGTGGCCCGGGCGATCACGCTCGTGGAGTCCGCCAAGCCCGCTCGCCGGGAGGCGGCGCGTGAGCTGCTGACGACGCTCACGGCCGCCGATGACTCCGGGGTCCACTCACCCGCCGTGCGGGTAGGGATCAGCGGGGTTCCCGGCGTCGGGAAGTCGACGTTCATCGAGGCGTTGGGGAGCCGGCTGACCGCGGCCGGTCACCGGGTCGGGGTCCTGGCCGTCGACCCGTCCAGCGTGCGCACCGGGGGCTCGGTGCTGGGTGACAAGACCCGGATGGCTCGGTTGAGCGTCGACCCGCACGCCTTCATTCGACCCAGCCCCTCAGCGGGGACCCTGGGCGGGGTCGCGAGGGCCACGGTGCAGGCGATGAGCGTGCTCGAGGCCGCAGGCTACGACGTGATCCTCGTCGAGACCGTGGGCGTCGGGCAGTCCGAGGTCACGGTGGCCGGCATGGTCGACACCTTCCTCTTCCTGACCCTCGCCCGCACCGGCGACCAGCTGCAGGGCATCAAGAAGGGGATCCTCGAGATCGCCGACGTGGTGGCTGTCAACAAGGCCGACGGCGACCGCGAGATGGAGGCGCGAGGCGCCGCGCGCGAGCTCGCCGGAGCCCTGCGCCTGGTGCGCGGCCACGGGGAGTGGGCGCCTCCCGTCGTGACGGTCTCGGGCCTCACCGACGTCGGTGTCAGCGAGCTGTGGGACCACGTCCTGAGCCACCGCGAGCACCTCGGGGCCGACGGGCTGGCCGCCAAGCGGGCCGACCAGCAGCTCGAGTTCACCTGGGCGCTGGTGCGCGACGAGCTGGAGCAGCGGCTGCGACACTCCCCGGGAGTCCGGGCGATCCGCGACGACGTGCGGGCCGAGGTGCTGGGTGGAGACCTCCCCGCCACCGTGGCCGCGGACCGGCTGCTCGCGGCGTACGACCAGCGCTGAGCTCTACACTCCGGTATGCCCCTCGAGCCTGACGCCACCTCGGACACTCGCTCGCACCTGCCCACCGACTCGCTCGCCTGGCGGGTGAGCGCACGCCCGGTCGCGATCGGTCTCGCCGTGGCCGTGCTCGGCCTGAGCCTCGCCAGCTATGCGATGCACCTCGCGACGAGGGCAGCCGATGTCGGGTCGATCGCCGCGTTGGACGTCGGCGACGAGGTCAGCCTGCCCACGTGGTTCGGGTCGGGGCTCTTCGTCGTCGCGGCGCTGGTGCTCCTGGTGGGTCGCCAGCGGGCGATCTCGACCGGCGCGCCCGCGCGGGGTTGGCTGTCGTTGGCGGTGGTGATGCTCGCGCTCTCGATCGACGAGGCCGTGTCGCTGCACGAGCGCCTCGGCTCCGCCCTGCGCGACATGACCGGTGCCACCGGTTTCTTCTACTACATCTGGGTGTTCCCTGCGCTTGCCTTCGTGGCGGTGGTCGGCGTCATGCAGCTGCGCTGGCTGGCCGCGCTGCCGTCGCGCACGCGCACGCTGCTGGTGCTCGGTGGGGTGGTCTTCGTGCTCGGGGCCGCCGGGCTCGAGCTGCTCGCCGGTGCGGGAGACGAGGCCAACGGCACCGAGACCCTGAGGTCGGTCACGATGACTGCCGTCGAGGAGCTCGCCGAGATGGCCGGGCTCTCGATCTTCATCGTGGCGCTGATCGACCACCTCGCGGGATTCCGGCTGCACGTCGACTTCGCCGGCTTCGGTGCACCCGACGACGAGGTACGCCCGCAGCGATAGGTTGAGGAAGATGTCCCAGCCCCCTGCCGCCTCCCACACCGCCCTCGCCATCGAACGGATCAGCGCCCACGTCGCTGCCCTCGACGGCGACCTCGTCGCGCTCCGCCGCGACCTGCACGCCCACCCCGAGCTGTCGTGGCACGAGACCCGTACGACGGGGTTGATCGCCCAACGTCTCCAGCAGGCCGGGTGGACGTTGCGCGGTCTGAGCACGACCGGCTGCGTCGCCGACCTCGGCCCCGGGGACGGACCGGTGGTGGCCCTCCGGGCCGACATCGACGCCCTGCCGCTCGACGACGAGTCCGGCGAGCCGTGGGCGAGCACCGTCCCCGGGGTCGCCCACGCCTGCGGCCACGACGTGCACACGACCGCCCTGCTCGGTGCCGCGCTGGCGCTCGGGGCGCTCCACGAGCGCGGGGAGCTGCCCGGCCGCGTGCGGGTGCTCTTCCAGCCGGCCGAGGAGGTCATGCCCGGGGGAGCCAAGCAGCTCATCGCCCAGGGAGTGCTCGACGACGTCACGCGTATCTTCGCCTTGCACTGCGAGCCCGGCATCGACGTGGGTCATGTCGGGCTCCGCTCCGGTGCGCTGACCAGTGCCGCCGACAAGATCGAGGTGCACCTCGAGGGCAACGGCGGGCACACCTCCCGGCCGCACCTCACCAGCGACCTCACCTTCGCCCTGGCGAAGGTCGCCACCGAGCTGCCCGCCGTGCTCAGCCGGCGCCTCGACCCCCGGGCCGGGGTCAGCGTGGTGTGGGGCGTGATGAGGGCGGGCTCGGCGGTCAACGTGATCCCCGGCAGCGGGATGATCGGCGGCACCGTGCGGATCCTCGACGCCACGGCGTGGGCCCAGTGCGAGCCGATCGTGCGCGAGGCCGTGCTCGACATCGTGCGGCCGTACGGCGTCACGGCGCGCCTGGACTACCTCCAGGGCGTCGCACCGGTGGTCAACGACCCCGGGTGCAACGCGCTGGTCGCAGCCGCTGCCACGGCGTTGCTCGGGCCGCACGCCCACAGCCAGGTGCTGCAGAGCCTCGGCGGCGAGGACTTCGGCTGGTACAACGTCGACGTCCCGGGAGCGATGTTCCGCCTCGGCACGCGCACCCCGGGAGGAGCGTCGTACGACCTGCACCAGGGAGACCTGCGCGTCGACGAGCGCGCGATCGGCCACGGCGCCGCGATCCTCGCCGCGACCGCCGTGCTCGCCCTGGGCTGAGCTAGCCCTTCCGGTAGGGCTGTCCCACCGCCGCCGGCGGGCGTGACCGGCCGACCAGCCCGGCCACGGCGAAGATGGTGACCACGTAGGGCAGCATCAGCATGAACTCGCTCGGCACCGGTGAACCGATGGCCGAGAGCACGCCCTGCAAGTTGGAGGCGAAGCCGAAGAGCAGCGCGGCCAGCGTGGCCTTGATGGGGTCCCACTTGCCGAAGATGACCGCGGCCAGGGCGATGTAGCCGGCGCCGCCGGTGAGCTCGCGGTTGAACTGCGGCACCGAGACCAGGGTGTAGAAGGCACCGCCCATGCCGGCGATGGCGCCACCCAGGACGATCGTGCGGTAACGCGTCAGGTTGACCTTGATGCCGACGGTGTCGGCGGCCTTGGGGTGCTCGCCGACCGCGCGCACCCGCAGGCCCCAGCGGGTGCGGTAGAGCGACCAGGTGACGACCGCGACCATCACGTAGAGCAGGTAGACGATGGCGGTCTGGCGGAACAGGACCGGACCGACGAGAGGGATCTCGGAGAGGCCGGGGATCGCGATGCGCGAGAAGCGCGGCGGGGAGTTGAGGGAGGCGGTGTTGGGCACCATCACCTGGGTGAAGAGAAAGCTTGTCACCCCGATCACCAGCACGTTGAGCACGACGCCGACGATGATCTGGTCGACGAAGTAGGTGATGGCGAAGAGCCCGAGGATCAGCGCGACGAGGGCTCCTGCGGCCAGGGCGCCGATCAGGCCGCCCCACACCGAGCCGGTGATCGAGCCGAAGAGCGCAGCAGCGAAGGCCCCCGCGAGGAGCTGTCCGTCGATCGCGATGTTGACGACCCCGGCGCGCTCGCCGAGGACGCCGCCGAGGGCGCCGAAGACCAGGGGCACGGCCAGGAGGATCGAGCCACCCAGTAGCCCCACCACCGGGATCGTCTCGTCGGCTCCTGCCCAGGCCAGGAAGCCGGTCATCGCGACGACCGAGAAGCCGATGATCATCCAGAGCGGGGTCGCGGAGCGCGTCACCTGCAGTCGGCGCCAGGCCTCGAGGGACACCACGGCCATCAGGATCACCGCCATCCAGCCGGTGGCGTTGGCCGGGACGGTGACCTCGGGGAGCGCGAAGAAGTCGTTGCTCGAGGCGAGGCGGAAGGTGGTGTCACCCTCCTGGCTGCCGAGCAGCAGGATCGCGCCGAGCCCGATCGTGATGACGCTGAGCAGGATCGGGGTCTTGGCGCTGACGACCGAGCGGGTCGCGGGGGTGGTGGCGGCCGGTGCAGCACTGGCCGACGTGTCGAGGGCGGTCACGCCGACTCCTTCACGGGTAGACGGAAGAGTGCCTGGACCAGCGGCGGGGCCGCGATGAAGAGCACGATCAGGGACTGGATGACCAGGACGATGTCGACCGGGATCCCCTCGGCAGCCTGCATCGAGAAGCCGCCGGCCTTGAAGGCGCCGAAGAGCAGGCCCGCCCCGAGGATGCCGAGCGGGTGGGAGCGTCCGAGCAGCGCGACCGTGATGGCATCGAAGCCGATGCTGGCGTCGAGGTCGACGGTCACGCCGTTCGGGACCGTGCCCAGTGTCTGGTTGGCCCCGGCGAGCCCGACGAGGGAGCCGGCGATCACCATCACCAGCACGTAGGTGCGCCCGACGTTGATGCCGGCGGTGCGAGCCGCGTTGGGGTTCTCGCCCACTGCACGGAAGCGGTAGCCCATCGCGGAGTGGTTGAGGATCCACCACACCACCGCGACCGCCACGAGGGCGAGCACGAAGCCGAGGTGGAGGTTGTAGCCGTCGCCGAGGATCTTCGGCATCCGGGCGTCCTGGGGCATGGCCACCGACTTCGGGTTGACCGATCCGGGGGCCTGCAGGATGCCCTGGCGCGAGAGCATGAAGAAGACCAGGTAGAAGCCGACGTAGTTGAGCATGATCGTCACGATCACCTCGTGGGCACCGGTGCGGGCCTTGAGCAGCCCCACGATCCCGGCCCACAGTCCGCCGGCAACCATCCCGGCCACGACGGCGGCGGCGAGGAGCAGCGGGCCGGGCAGGTTGGCGTTGATGGCCACGTAGCCGGAGGCAGCGCCCGCGAGCAGCATCTGGCCGCGCCCGCCGATGTTGAACATGCCGGCCCGGAAGGCCAGTCCGACGCCGAGGCCGGCGGCGATGAGGGGCCCGGCGAACTTGAGCGTCTCGGTGAGGGGGCGGATGCCGGTGGTGAAGTCGTCGGCGCGGGTGTTGTAGATCGAGCCGCGGAAGAGCGCCGTGTAGGCGCCCTTGATGGCCTCGTAGCCGGCCGAGAAGAAGTCGGAGGGGCGCGAGAAGATGTAGGACGAGGAGGCGCGGACCTCGTCGTCGGTGAAGAGGATCATCATGGAGCCGACGATGACCGCGAGGAAGATCGCCAGCACCGCGATGATGGCGTTGCCGGTGGTGATCGAGCGGAGCACGTGGTGCCAGTGCTGCGACTCACCGGGGGAGGGGACGTGGTCGTCCTCGGGCGGCGGGGAGGCCTGGGCCTCGGTGTCCTGGGTCATGCGCCCACCCCCGCCGGCCGCTCGCCGGCCATCATCAGGCCGAGGACGTCGCGTGGGGTGTCGGCCGGCACGATGCCGACGATCTTGCCGCGGTACATGACCATGATCCTGTCTGCGAGGGCTGCGACCTCGTCGAGCTCGGTCGAGACCACGACGACCGGGATCCCGGTGTCGCGCGTGGCCACGATCTGCTTGTGGATGAACTCGATGGAGCCGACGTCGACTCCGCGAGTGGGCTGCGCTGCGACCAGGAGGCGCAGGTCGCGCGAGAGCTCGCGGGCCACGACCACCTTCTGCTGGTTGCCGCCCGAGAGCTTGCCGGCCTGGGTGGTGATGCCGGGGGCGCGGATGTCGTAGGACTCGAGCTTCTCCTGGGCGAAGGCGTTGAGCTTGCTCTTCTGGACCGACCCGAACGAGGTGAAGGTCTTGCCGTGGCTGCGGTCGAGCATCAGGTTCTCGGCGATGCTGAAGGAGCCGACCAGCCCGTCGCTCTGCCGGTCCTCGGGCACGAAGCCGACCCCGGCGTCGAGGATCTTGCGCACGCTCCTGCCGACCAGCTCGCGGTCGTCGAGCTTGATGGACCCGGTCACGTGGTGCTGCAGCCCGAGGAGCGCCTCGGTGATCTCGGTCTGACCGTTGCCCTGGACGCCGGCGATGACGAGGATCTCGCCACCGGCCACGGTGAAGCTCACGTCGTCGACGTGGGTCATGCCGGCGTCGTCGACGACCGTGAGGTCCGTGACGACCAGGGAGTTGTCGCGCAGGGCGGGCTCCTCCTTGTGGACGGTCAGCTCGACCGGCCGTCCGACCATCAACGAGGCGAGCTCGACGTTGGTGGCGGTGGGGCTCGCCTCGCCGACGACCTTGCCGAGCCGGATCACGGTGATCTTGTCGGCCACCTCGCGCACCTCGCGGAGCTTGTGGGTGATGAAGACGATGCCGACCCCGGACTCCTTGAGCTGACGCATGATCTGCATCAGCTCGTCGGTCTCCTGGGGCGTCAGGACCGCGGTCGGCTCGTCGAAGACGAGCACCTTGGCGTCGCGGGAGAGGGCCTTGATGATCTCGACCCGCTGCTGGACGCCGACGGGAAGGTTCTCGACGACGGCGTCGGGGGAGACGTGGAAGCCGAACCGCTCGGAGATCTCCTGCACCCGTGCACGGGCGGCCTCGAGGTCGAGCGACCCGCCGAAGCCGGTGCTCTCGTTGCCGAGCATGACGTTCTCGGCGACGGTGAACACCGGCAAGAGCATGAAGTGCTGGTGGACCATGCCGATGCCGGCCTCGATCGCGTCGCCGGGACCGGAGAACTTCTGCACCTCGCCGTCGAGCACGATCTGGCCCTCGTCGGCCTGGTAGAGGCCGTAGAGCACGTTCATCAGCGTCGACTTGCCGGCGCCGTTCTCACCGAGAAGACAGTGGACCTCGCCCGGCTCCACGGTCAGGGAGATGTGGTCGTTGGCGACGAGGGCGCCGAAGCGCTTGGTGATGTCGCGCAGTTCAAGCTGCATGAGGGCGATCCTAAGGCTGGAAGATGCCGAACAAGGCGTCAGAGGGGGGCCGACCTGGGTCGGCCCCCCTCTGCGCGGGGTTCAGCGGTGGTTCAGTTGATCAGGGTCGATCAGGGTCGATCAGGGGTTGAGGTAGGACGTGACCTCGATCGAGCCGTCGATGATGCCGGCGCGGATCTCCTCGAGGTCGGCCGCGAGGGTGTCGGAGACCTTGTCCTCGTAGTTGTGGAACGGGGCGATGCCGACGCCGTCGTTCTCCAGCGTGCCGACGTAGGCCTCGGCGTCGAACGACTCGTTGCCCGCGGACATGACGGCCTCGTAGGTCGAGACCTTCATGTTCTTCAGGATCGAGGTGAAGACGACGTCCTGGGTGTTGGGGTCGGTCTCGAAGAAGTCAGCGTCGACGCCGACGAGCGCGACGTCGTTGCCGGAGTCGGCGATGGCCGTCAGGGCACCCTGGTAGATCGGGCCACCGACGGGCAGGATGACGTCCGCGCCCTGGTCGAGCAGCTGCTTGGCGGTGGTGGTGGCGGTCTGGTTGGCCTCGAAGCCTCCGGTGAAGGAGCCCTCCTTGCCGTCCCAGCCGATGACCTTGACGTCCTTGCCGTTCTCGGAGGCGTAGTACTCCGCGCCCTGCTTGAAGCCGTCCATGAAGACCGTGACGGTCGGGAACGGCTGGCCGCCGTAGGTGCCGACGGTGCCGGTCTCGGTGAAGTCGGCGGCCGCGTAGCCGGCGAGGAAGGCCGCCTGCGCGGTGTCGAACAGGACCGGCTTGACGTTGTCGGCGTCCTTGGTGCCGTCGAAGTCGTTGTCGGCCGCGTCGTCGATGAGGACGTAGTCGATGTCGGGGTTCGCCGAGGCGGACTCGACGGTCGCCGCGGAGAGCGCGAAGCCGACGGTCACGATGACGTCGCAGCCCTCGGAGACGAGGCTCTCGAGGTTGGGGCCGTAGTCGTTCTCGCTGTTGGACTCGACCTCCCTGAACTCGGCGCCGAGCTCGTCGGCTGCCTGGACGACACCTTCGTAGCTGAGCTGGTTGAAGGACTTGTCGTCGAACCCACCCGCGTCGGAGACGATGCAGGGGAGGAAGTCGGTGGTGGGCTCGCCCCCAGCGGACTCGCTGGTGCCGGAACCAGTGGTGGTCTCCTCGGGCGCGTCGCCGCAGCCGGCCAGGACCGTAGTTGCCGCCAGGGCTGCGATGCCGCCGACGACGGACTTCCTCATCTTCTTCACGATGGTGCCTCCAAGATTCCGTGCACCATCTCGGGGTTGCGGTGCAGCGATCGCATAACGTAGCCGATGACCAGGGGCCACGTCGTGCAAAAGCCGGCCCCATCACCCAACGGTTACCAACCTGGAACCTGCGCGCCGCTCGCTGAGGCGGCATCGAAGGAGCAGCACGTGGACGAGCGTTCGAGCGACGGGTTCGACTGGGACGCCCTGCGCGCTGCCGCGACCGAGGTCTCCGCGCACGCCTACGCGCCCTACAGCGGCTTCCACGTGGGCGCCGCGGCGATGGTCGACGACGGCCGGGTCGTCGTCGGCTGCAACGTCGAGAACGCGGGGTACGGCGTCACGCTGTGCGCCGAGTGCGGGCTCGTGTCGTCGCTCCACGCCGGAGGGGGAGGACGTCTGACCCACTTCGTCTGCGTCAACGGTCAGGGCGAGGTGATCATGCCGTGCGGACGTTGCCGGCAGCTGCTCCAGGAGAACGGCGGCTCCGCCCTGCAGGTCGAGACGCCGAAGGGAGTGCTGACGATGGCGGAGGTGCTGCCTCAGGCATTCGGGCCCGACGACCTCAGGTCGTAGGGTCTGCGCCATGACAGCCCACGACGCCGTCGAGGTCATCAGCGCCAAGCGCGACGGCCACCGACTCACCGACAGCCAGATCGACTGGGTCATCGACGCCTACACCCGCGGCGACGTCGCCGACGAGCAGATGTCCGCCCTGGCCATGGCCATCCTCCTCAACGGGATGGAGCGTCCCGAGATCGGGCGCTGGACCGCGGCGATGATCGCCTCCGGCGAGCGGATGGACTTCTCCTCGCTCTCCCGCCCCACGGCCGACAAGCACTCCACCGGCGGTGTGGGAGACAAGATCACCCTGCCCCTCGCCCCGCTCGTCGCGGCGTGCGGCGTGGCGGTCCCGCAGCTGTCCGGACGCGGCCTGGGCCACACCGGCGGCACGCTCGACAAGCTCGAGTCGATCCCGGGCTGGCGCGCTGCGCTGTCGAACGCCGAGCTGATGGACCAGCTGGAATCGGTCGGCGCGGTCATCTGCGCCGCCGGTGACGGCCTGGCACCGGCCGACAAGAAGCTCTACGCCCTGCGCGACGTCACCGGCACCGTCGAGGCGATCCCCCTCATCGCCTCCTCGATCATGAGCAAGAAGATCGCCGAGGGCACCGGCGCCCTGGTGCTCGACGTCAAGGTCGGCACCGGCGCCTTCATGAAGGACCTCGAGCGCGCCCGCGAGCTCGCCGAGGTGATGGTGGGACTCGGCACCGACGCCGGCGTGCGCACCGTCGCCCTCCTCACCGACATGTCGACCCCGCTCGGCTACACCGCCGGCAACGCGATCGAGGTCGCCGAGTCGGTCGAGGTGCTGGCCGGCGGTGGACCCGCCGACGTCGTCGAGCTCACCGTCGCCCTGGCCCGCGAGATGCTCGCAGCCGCCGGTCGCGAAGACGTCGACCCTGCGGCGGCGCTGGCCGATGGCTCGGCCATGGACTCCTGGAAGGCGATGATCCGCGCTCAGGGCGGTGACCCCGACGCGGCGCTGCCGACCGCTCGCGAGTCGCACGTCGTCACCGCCGACGCCTCGGGCGTCCTCACCCGCCTCGACGCGATGGCCGTCGGGATGGCGGCCTGGCGCCTCGGTGCCGGTCGCGCCCGCAAGGAGGACCCCGTGCAGGACGGCGCCGGAGTCGTCTGGCACGCCCGTCCCGGCGACACGGTGACCGCGGGGGAGCCACTCTTCACGCTGCTCACCGACGAGCCGGCGCGCTTCGACCGCGCACTGGCCTCCCTCGAGGGTGGCTACGACATCGGCTCGGGTGACGACTTCAAGGCATCGCCGCTGGTGATCGACCGCGTCGGATGACCGGCACCGCCCGGCCACGGGTCCTGCTGGCGTCGTTCTGCCTCGCTCCCGAGGGCGAGGACGGCGGCGACCTCCTCGTGGAGGCGCTCGCGCGTCACGGCGTCGAGGCCACGTGGGCGTCCTGGGACGATCCGGACGCCGACTGGGCCGGAGTCGACCTCGTCGCCGTCCGGACGACCTGGGACTACCAGCGTCGGCTGCCGGCGTTCCGGTCGTGGCTGGCCGAGGTCGAGGCGAGCACGCCGCTCCTCAACGGCCATGACGCCTTCTCCTGGAACTTCGACAAGGGCTACCTCGACGAGCTGGGCGGGTCGGTCCCGACGGTGCCCGGCATCGCGGTGGGCGACGACGATCTGGTGGCCGGGCTGACGGCCGGCCTGGAGCGCTGGGGGACCGTCGTGATCAAGCCACGCATCGGCGCCGGCGGCGTCGGCGTCGTGGTCGTGCGCGGCATCGACGACCTGTCCCTGGTCGGACTGACGGCGGGACCGTGGCTGGTGCAGCCGCTCGTGGAGTCCGTGCGCACGCGGGGTGAGTCGTCGCTGATGGTGCTGGGCGGCCGCGTCGTCGCGCAGGTCGACAAGCTGCCGGCGGCCGGGGAGGTGCGGGTGCACGGTGAGCACGGCGGCACCAGCCGCGCCGTCCCGGTCGAGCCCGGTCTCGCCGACCTGGCGCTGGCCGCAGTCGGCGCGGCCGAGGCGATCCTCGGCCACCGCCTCGACTACGCGCGGGTGGACGTGATGGAGCTGGACGGGCGTCCGGTCGTGAGCGAGCTCGAGCTCATCGAGCCGGGCTTCTACCTCGACGTCGTGCCCGAGGTCGCCGAGGCGTTCGCCTCGGTGGTCGCGGCCGCGCTGGCCGCTCGCCCCTAGCCCTCGAGGAGCAGGACGACGGTCTCGGCGACGCAGGCCGGCTTGGACTCGCCGTCGATCTCGATGACGTGCTTGAGCGTGACCTGCTTGCCGGCCGGGAGGTCGTCGCAGGCCGCCATCGTGATCGTCGAGCGGACCTTCTTGCCGACGAGCACGGGGTTCGGGAAGCGGACCTTGTTGACGCCGTAGTTGAGCTTGGCCCCGGGGGTCTCGAAGGCGAAGATCGTGACCCCGAGGAACGGGATCAGCGACAGGGTCAGGAACCCGTGCGCGATGGTGCCGCCGAAGGGGCCCGAGGCCGCGCGCTCGACGTCGACGTGGATCCACTGGTGGTCACCGGTGGCGTCGGCGAAGGTGTTGACACGCTCCTGGTCGATGGTGAGCCAGTCGCTGGTGCCGAGCTCCTCGCCGACCGCGGCGGCGACGTCGTCGAAGGTGGTGAAGGTGCGCATGAGGGGCTCCTGTGCCTGGATCGGGTCTCGTCAGGGACCAGTGGTTGGATGGCGTCATGGAACCTACACGCGACCAGGTACGACAGGCTCCCAAGGTCCTGCTCCACGACCACCTCGACGGCGGCCTGCGCCCCTCGACGATCGTCGAGCTCGCGGCGGCCATCGGTCACGAGCTGCCGGCCCCTGACGCCGAGTCGCTCGGCCGCTGGTTCGCCGAGTCCGCTGACTCCGGCTCGCTCGAGCGCTACCTCGAGACCTTCGACCACACCGTGGCCGTCATGCAGACCGCGGAGGCCCTGACCCGGGTCGCCCGTGAGTGCGTCGAGGACCTGTCGACCGACGGCGTGGTCTACGCCGAGGTGCGCTACGCCCCCGAGCAGCACGTCTCCGAGGGGCTCACCCTCGACGAGGTCGTCGGGGCCGTGCAGGAGGGTTTCGACGCCGGTGTCGCCGACGCCACGGCTGCGGGCCGACCGATCGTGGTGCGCCAGCTCCTCACCGCGATGCGCCACCAGGCGCGCTCGATGGAGATCGCCGAGCTGTCCATCGCCTGGCGGGAGCGCGGGGTCGCCGGCTTCGACATCGCCGGGGCCGAGGCGGGATACCCGCCCACCCGCCACCTCGACGCGTTCGAGTACCTCCAGCGCGAGAACTCGCACTTCACCATTCACGCCGGCGAGGCCTTCGGGCTGCCCTCGATCTGGCAGGCCCTCCAGTGGTGCGGCGCCGACCGTCTCGGTCACGGTGTCCGGATCATCGACGACGTGACGGTCAACGACGACGGCACCGTCGAGCTGGGCAGACTGGCGGCCTACGTGCGCGACCAGCGGATCCCGCTCGAGCTGTGCCCGGCCTCCAACATCCAGACCGGCGCGGCGTCGTCCATCGCCGAGCACCCGATCGGTCTGCTGACCAAGCTGCGCTTCCGGGTGACGGTCAACACCGACAACCGGTTGATGAGCGGCACGTCGATGACCGACGAGATGATGTCGTTGGTCGAGGCGTTCGGCTACGGCTTCGACGACCTCCAGTGGTTCACGGTCAACGCGATGAAGTCGGCCTTCCTGCCCTTCGACGAGCGCCTCGCGATCATCAACGAGGTCATCAAGCCCGGGTACGCCGCCCTGCGGGCCTGAGGGCCTGAGTGACGAGCGCAGGGAGGTCCGGGTGCTGATCACCAACCACGTCGTGTCCGGCGCCCTCGTCGGCCTCGCGGCACCCGGACCGGTGTCGGCGTTCGCGGTCGGCGTCGCCTCGCACTTCGCGCTCGACTCCGTGCCGCACTGGGGCGACCAGGACCCCGACGTGTTCCTGCGCGTCGCGGTGCCCGACGGACTGATCGGCCTCGCAACGATGGCGGTGATCGCCAAGGCAGCAGGCCCCGAGCGACGAGCGCGCGTCGTCGCGGGGATGCTCGGTGCCTGCTTCCCGGACGCCGACAAGCCGAGCGAGCTGTTCTTCGGTCGCTCGCCCTTCCCCGTGCCCGTCGATGACTGGCACAAGAGCATCCAGCGGGAGTCGACCCGCCGGATGCCGCAGGAGTTCATCGTCGCGACGTTGGGCGCGCTCGTCGTACGGCGGTTGCTGACGGGCTGACCGTGAACCACGGGTGTGGCCAGCCGGCGTCGCCGAGGTGGCCGCGCTCGAACTCCGCTCGCGGCAGGCTCACCACCGTGCCCCTCGAGGGTTGGTAGCAGCTCAGCACCCCGCGGTCCCCGAGTGCGGGCCCGAGCGCCAGGAGCACGTGGCGGGGGAGCAGCCGACTGCCGACGTAGAGCGCTCCGCCCGAGGCGAGCAGCCGGTCGTAGGCCGCTGCCCGCGACCAGCGGGCCAGGCGGACGACGTGCTGCCGGCCGGTGATCGCCTCCAGCTCGCGCTTGATCGCCCAGGGCGGGGTGCCGAGCGCGCGGGGCCACGGGACCTGCCAGCCGTCATCGCCGTGTGCAGCGGTCAGCCTCTGGTGACAGGCCAGGACTTCCGCGCGGAACTCGTCAGGGCTCGCTTCACGCTGCTCTCGCAGCAACCCGGCCATCACCACGCTCGCCGCGCCGCAGGAGCGGGCGTCGGGCTGGCGCAGGCCGGCGGCGAGCGGGTTCACACCCGCGACGACCCGGTCGACCCGGTGAGGCGCGCGACGTCGGCGAGCGCTTGCTGGTTGCTGACCGGGCGGCAGCCGAGGGCGACGGCGTGGGCGATGACCTCGCGCTGGGCGCGCATCAGCGCGAGCCCACGGCGTACGAGCACCGGCGGCGGCTTGCGGTGCTCGCGCAGGTCACGGGTGAGGCGCCTCCAGAAGGTGACCGCAGGGTGTTGTCGAAGGCAGAGCGCATCGGCGAGGAGCCCCGCCTCGGCCGCGCGCGGCACGATCTCCTGGGCGAAGATGCCGTCGGCGACGAAGTGCCCGGCTCCCGCGAGGTCGAGGTGCTGCCACCCCGTGCGGCTGCTCGTGGCGATGTCGTAGACGGGGACGTCGGCCACTCCGTCACGGCACAGCGCTGCCAGGGCGTCGAACGCGTCGTCGAGCAGCCACGACGCAGGGTCGTCCCAGTCGGCGAGGCCCGCGTTGGCCCGTCCCTCGGAGATCCGGGGGAGTGACGGGTCGTCGCCGTCCTTGTAGAAGTCGTCGAGCCGCAGCACCGGGAGTCCGGTGCGTGCGGCAAGACGTGACTTGCCGGAC
>NZ_JAXMNS010000018.1:0-16795 GCF_034670285.1 Nocardioides sp.
ATCCCGGTGGTCTCCTCCGTCGCCCCGGACGTCGACGGCCTCGTGCACAACGTCAACGCCGACTCCGCCGCAGCCTCCCTCGCGGTGGCGCTCAAGGCCGAGAAGCTCCTCGTGCTCACCGACGTCGAGGGGCTCTTCCTCGACTGGCCCAACAGCGAGGACGTCGTGGGCGAGATCAGCCCCGAGTCGCTGGCGACGATCCTCCCCAGCCTGGCGAGCGGCATGGTGCCCAAGATGGGAGCCTGCCTCCAGGCCGTCGAGAACGGTGTCCCGCGCGCCACGGTCGTCGACGGCCGCGAGCCGCACGCTGTCCTGCTCGAGCTCTTCACCAAGGAGGGCGTCGGCACCCAGGTGCTGCCGGGCGTCGAGACCAAGACCCGCAAGGCGCGTGACTCCGGTGAGTAGCGCGAGCACGTCCGCGTCGTGGGGCGAGCGCTACGCCGCCTCGCTGATGAACACCTTCGGCCCGCCCAAGCTCACGCTGGTGCGGGGCGAGGGCACGCACGTGTGGGATGCCGACGGCAAGGAGTACGTCGACCTGCTCGGTGGCATCGCCGTCAACGCGCTCGGTCACGCCCACCCGGCCCTGGTCGCGGCGGTGACCGACCAGGTCAGCACCCTGGGCCACATCTCGAACTTCTTCGCCAGCGAGCCCCAGATCGAGCTCGCCGAGACCATCCTGTCTCACCTCGACCACGGCGACGGGAAGGTGTTCTTCACCAACTCGGGCACCGAGGCCGTCGAGGCTGCGTTCAAGCTCACCCGTCGCACCGGCCGCACGCACGTCGTCGTGGCCGAGGGCGGGTTCCACGGACGCACGATGGGCGCCCTGGCGCTGACCTCGAAGGAGGCCTACCGCGCCCCCTTCGAGCCGCTGCCCGGACACGTCACCTTCGTCCCGTACGGCGATGCCGACGCGCTCGCCGCCGCGGTCACCGACGAGACCGCCGCCGTGCTCCTCGAGCCCATCCAGGGCGAGGCCGGCGTCATCGTCCCGCCCGACGGCTATCTCGCCGCCGCGCGCGAGATCAGCTCGACCCACGGAGCGCTGCTCTGGATCGACGAGATCCAGACCGGGATCGGTCGCACCGGCGTCTGGTTCGAGCACCAGCGCGCCGGGATCGTCCCCGACATCGTCACCCTGGCCAAGGGCCTGGGCGGTGGCTTCCCGATCGGCGCCTGCGTCGCCCTGGGTGCTGCGGGCGAGCTGCTCCAGCCGGGCAACCACGGCACCACCTTCGGTGGCAACCCGCTCGCCTGCGCCGCGGCGCTCGCCGTCCTGCGCACGATCGAGTCCGACGGCCTGATGGACAACGCCGTCAAGCGCGGCGACGACCTGCGTACGGCGCTGAGCGCCCACCCCGAGGTCGTCGGGGTGAGCGGCCACGGTCTCCTGGTCGGCATCGCGCTGTCGGGGGAGTTCGCCGCCGACGCCGTCGCGGCCGCTCAGGACGCCGGGTTCATCATCAACATGACCGGCCCGAGCCGGCTGCGTCTCGCTCCGCCGCTGGTTCTCAGCGAGGACGACGTCCGTTCGTTCCTCGACGCCTGGGACGGCGTGGTCGAGCGCGCCCGGGGGACCGCCTGATGCGTCACTTCCTGCGCGACGACGACCTGTCGCCGGCCGAGCAGGCGCAGGTCCTGGACCTCGCTGCCAAGCTGAAGGCCGCGCCCTACGACCGTCGCTCGCTCGCCGGTCCGCAGTCGGTTGCGATGATCTTCGACAAGCCGACGTTGCGCACCCAGACGTCGTTCGCAGCCGGCATCGCCGAGCTCGGTGGCAACCCGATGCTGGTTGAGGGCAAGCTCGCCGGGATCGGCATCCGCGAGTCCGTCGAGGACGTCGCCCGGGTGCTGGGCCGGCAGGTGGCGGTGATCGTGTGGCGCACCTTCCTCCAGTCCGACCTCGACCTGATGGCGGCGCACGCAGGCGTGCCGGTGGTCAACGCGTTGACCGACGACTTCCACCCGTGCCAGGTGATCGCCGACCTGCTCACGATCCGTGAGCACCAGGGCGACCTCGCCGGACTGACGGTGACCTTCATCGGCGACGGTGCCTGCAACATGGGCAACTCCTGGCTCCTCGGCGGCACGACGGCCGGCATGCACGTGCGCGTGAGCGCCCCCGAGGGCTACCTCCCCGACGACGCCATGTTCGCCCGCGCCGCCGAGATCGGCGCGACGACCGGTGGCTCCGCGGTGGCGATCGCCGACCCCGTCGAAGCAGTCACCGGGGCCGACATCGTCGTCACCGACACGTGGATCTCGATGGGCAAGGAGAGCGAGCAGGCTGCTCGTGCCTCGGTCTTCCAGCCCTACTCGCTCACCTCCGAGCTGATGGCGGCGGCCGCGCCGTCGGCCATCGCCCTGCACTGCTTGCCCGCCTACCGGGGCATGGAGATCGCCGCCGACGTCCTCGACGGCCCGCAGAGCGTCGTGTGGGACGAGGCAGAGAACCGTCGCCACGCGCAGAAGGCGGTCCTGGCCTTCCTCCTCGATCACGCCGTGGCCCAGTCGGGGGAGGCGTCGTGAGCATGGTTCCCGCCACCAAGAGCGCCCGGCACCAGCGGATCATCGAGCTCGTCACCCACCACGAGGTGCACTCGCAGACCGAGCTGGCCGACCTCCTCGCGACCGAGGGCCTGCGCGTCACGCAGGCGACGCTGTCGCGCGACCTCGTCGAGCTCGACGCGCTCAAGGTGCGCTCGGCCTCCGGCTCCCTCGTGTACGCCGTGCCGGGGGAGGGCGGCGACCGTCGACTCACCTCGCCCGGCGAGACCGCGGCGGCGCTGAACCGGCTCGGTCGGCTCTGCGGCGAGCTGCTCGTCAGCGCCGACGCCAGTGCCAACCTCGTGGTCCTGCGCACCCCGCCCGGCGCCGCCCAGTTCCTCGGCTCGGCCTTCGACAAGGCCGAGCTGCCCGACGTCCTCGGCACCATCGCCGGCGACGACACCGTGCTCGTGATCGGTCGTGACCCCGCCGGCGGCGACGCCCTGGCACGACGAATCCTGGCGCTGGCGGCCAGCTCGCCAGCGCCCACCTTCTGACATCTCTTCCCAGTCCAACCAAAGGAATTCCCCTGTGAGCAAGGTCCTCACCTCCCTGCCCGTCGGCGAGCGCGTCGGCATCGCCTTCTCCGGAGGCCTCGACACGTCGGTGGCCGTCGCCTGGATGCGCGAGAAGGGTGCGATCCCCTGCACCTACACGGCCGACATCGGGCAGTACGACGAGCCCGACATCGCCGGGGTGCCCGGCCGCGCCAAGGAGTACGGCGCCGAGATCGCGCGCCACCTCGACTGCAAGACCCAGCTGGTCGAAGAAGGTCTTGCGGCGCTGGCGTGCGGTGCCTTCCACGTCCGCTCCGGCGGGCGCACCTACTTCAACACCACGCCGATCGGCCGTGCCGTCACCGGCACGATGCTGGTGCGCGCCATGCACGAGGACGGCGTCGACATCTGGGGCGACGGCTCGACCTTCAAGGGCAACGACATCGAGCGGTTCTACCGTTACGGCCTGCTCGCCAACCCGCAGCTGCGCATCTACAAGCCCTGGCTCGACGCCGCCTTCGTCGAGGAGCTCGGCGGCCGCGACGAGATGAGCCGCTGGCTGACGGCGCGCGGCCTGCCCTACCGCGACTCCAAGGAGAAGGCCTACTCCACCGACGCCAACATCTGGGGCGCCACCCACGAGGCCAAGACGCTCGAGCACCTCGACGCCTCCCTCGAGGACGTCGAGCCGATGATGGGCGTGAAGTTCTGGGACCCCTCGGTCGAGATCGCCACCGAGGACGTCACCATCGCCTTCGAGCAGGGTCGCCCGGTCGCGATCGACGGCAAGCGCTTCGACGGCCCCGAGGGCGCGGTCGAGCTGGTGCACCTGGCCAACCAGATCGGTGGGCGCCACGGGCTCGGCATGTCCGACCAGATCGAGAACCGCATCATCGAGGCCAAGTCGCGCGGCGTCTACGAGGCCCCCGCGATGGGGCTGCTCTTCATCGCCTACGAGCGTCTCGTCAACGCGATCCACAACGAGGACACGATCGCGCACTACCACCAGGAGGGACGTCGCCTCGGCCGGCTGCTCTACGAAGGCCGCTGGCTCGACCCGCAGTCGCTGATGATCCGGGAGTCGATCCAGCGCTGGATCGCCTCGGTCGTGACCGGCGAGGTGACGATCCGGCTGCGCCGCGGCGAGGACTACACGGTCCTGCGCACCGACGGTCCGGCGTTCTCCTACCACCCCGACAAGCTCTCGATGGAGCGCACCGAGCACGCCGCCTTCGGTCCGGTCGACCGGATCGGTCAGCTCACGATGCGCAACCTCGACATCGCCGACTCGCGCGCGCTGCTCGAGCAGTACGCCGCCCAGCCCCTCAACCAGGGCCAGGTGTTGGTCGAGAACGGCACCCTGTTCGGCGAGATCGAGCAGGGCGGTGCCGACCGCATCACCAGCAACCCTGCTGCCGAGGCCGACACCAGCGAGGTCGCGCTCGACCACGCCGCGATGGAGTCCGGCACCGACTGATGGACCCGATCCAGCGTGTCACCTCCCGGGTGCTCCCGGTCTCGGCGGAGGGCGCCGTGCTGCTGCTCCTCGACCAGGACCCAGCGCACCCGGGGGTGCTGCGCTGGGGCACCATCGGCGGCGGCGTCGACGCGGGGGAGTCCCACGAGGAGGCGGCCGTGCGCGAGCTCTTCGAGGAGACGGGGGTGGTGGCCCCCATCACCGCCCTCGGCAGCCCGTTCCACACCGACACCCTGGCCTACAGCTATGACGGCGTGGCCTACGTCGGCTGGTCGACCTTCTACGCGATCTCGCTGTCGCGCCAGGTCGAGGTGACCTTCGCGCATCTCGAGCCGCTGGAGATCGACAACGTGCTGGAGGCGCGTTGGTTGACCCCCGACGAGGTTCGCGCCGACGGCCGACTCGTCGTCCCCGAGCTACCCGACATCATGACCGCGGCCATCGCCGCAGTGAAGGACGCACCGTGAGCAAGCAGGACGCCACCAACACCGGCAAGCTCTGGGGTGGCCGGTTCGCCGGCGGGCCCTCTCCCGAGCTGGATGCGCTCTCGCGCTCGACGCACTTCGACTGGCGCCTCACGCCGTACGACCTGGCCGGCTCGCGAGCACACGCCCATGCGCTGCACCGGGCGGGACTGCTCGACGACCACGCGGTGGCCGAGCTCGAGCGGGGGCTGTCGGTCCTCGAGACCCGCTTCCACGACGGCTCCTTGCAGCCGGACCCCTCCGACGAGGACGTCCACGGCGCCCTGGAGCGGTTGCTCCTCGAGGAGGTCGGGCCCGAGGTGGGCGGCCGGCTGCGTGCGGGGCGGAGCCGCAACGACCAGATCGCGACGCTCTTCAAGATGTTCCTGCGCGACCACGCGCAGATCGTGGCGCGCGACGTGCTCCTGCTCGTCGAGGCCCTGGTGGCGCAGGCCACCGAGCACCTCGGCGCCGTGATGCCGGGTCGCACGCACCTCCAGCACGCACAGCCCGTCCTGCTCTCGCACCACCTGCTGGCGCACGTGCAGCCGCTGCTGCGTGACGTCGACCGGATCCTCGACTGGGACGCCCGCGTGGCCGCCGACTCGCCGTACGGCTCGGGTGCGCTCGCGGGGCAGACCCTCGGACTCGACCCGGTCGCGGTGGCCCGCGAGCTCGGGTTCGCCGGCTCCAGCGCCAACTCGATCGACGGCACGTCGGCTCGTGACTTCGTGGCCGAGCTCGCGTTCGTCTGCGCCCAGATCGGCGTCGACGTGAGCCGGCTGGCCGAGGAGGTCATCCTCTGGTCGACGCGTGAGTTCGGGTTCGTCCGGTTGCACGACTCCTGGTCGACGGGATCGAGCATCATGCCGCAGAAGAAGAACCCCGACATCGCCGAGCTCGCGCGCGGCAAGTCCGGTCGTCTGATCGGCAACCTGTCGGGCCTTCTCGCGACGCTGAAGGCGCTGCCGCTCGCCTACAACCGTGACCTGCAGGAGGACAAGGAGCCGGTCTTCGACTCCATCGACACCCTCGAGGTCATGCTGCCGGCGTTCACCGGGATGGTGGCGACCCTGACCTTCGAGACCGACCGGATGGCCGAGCTCGCCCCCCAGGGGTTCTCCTTGGCGGCCGACGTGGCTGAGTGGCTCGTGCGCGAGGGCGTCGCGTTCCGCATCGCCCACGAGGTGGCGGGTGCCTGCGTGCAGAAGTGCGAGGAGCTCGGCGTCGAGCTCCACGAGCTGACCGACGAGCAGTACGCCGCCATCTCGCCGCACCTGACGCCGCACGTGCGTGAGGTCCTGACCGTGGAGGGCTCGGTCGCTGCCAGGAACGGCCGCGGCGGCACCGCCCCCGAGCGGGTGCGCGAGCAGCTCGACGACGTGACCGCCTTGGTAGCCCAGCTCCGTGTCCGCCTGGCCTGATCTCCTGGGCCCGGCCGAGGCGGTCGCGCCCCGACTGCTCGGCGCGGTGATCAGTCACGGACCCGTCGCCGTACGCATCACCGAGGTCGAGGCGTACGCCGGTTCGCGCGACCCCGGATCACACGCGGCACGCGGCCCCACGCCCCGCGCTGCGGTGATGTTCGGCCCGGCCGGTCACCTGTACTGCTACGTCAGCTATGGGATGCACACGTGCGCCAACGTCGTCGTGGGTCACGACGGCGAAGCGGCAGGAGTGCTCCTGCGTGCCGGCGAGGTCGTCGCAGGTCACGACGTCGCGCGCGAACGCCGGCCCGGGGTGGCGGAGAGCCAGCTCGCACGTGGTCCGGGACTCCTGTGTCGTGCACTCGGCATCTCCGTAGACCTGCGTGGGACCGACCTGGCCGAGGGCCCGGTGCGCCTCGAGCTTCCGGCCACGCCGGTCGCCGACGTGGTGTCGGGACCGCGGGTCGGCCTGCGGCTCGCGGCCCAGCGGCCTTGGCGCTTCTGGATCGCTGACGATCCCACCGTGAGCGACTACAGGCGCCATCCCAAGGCTTCCGACGGGCGTCCGTGAGACGGGGGACCACCCCCGATTTTGCGTCCTCGCCGACGGTGTCCTAATGTTCTGGATGTCGCCACAAGCGGCCATCACCCAGGGGGAAGTCGAGAGGCAGAACCCGGGGGTTGAGCCATGTAGCGACCTGGTCGGATCCGAAGCGTGAACCTCGAGTTGACGCGGACGACACAGATCAGTAATGTTTCTGAGGTTGCCCCAAGCGCCGGCCCAAGAGGGTACAGCCTGGGTGCGTCTGATGTTTGAGAACTCAACAGTGTGTCATAGTCGACGAATTAGTTTGTTATGCCCTTACAGTTTGTTTGGGTTTGTTTTTTCGGCAATATGATTCTGACAATAGTCGGGGTTTGTTTGCTGGGTTTAGATTTTCTACGGAGAGTTTGATCCTGGCTCAGGACGAACGCTGGCGGCGTGCTTAACACATGCAAGTCGAGCGGTAAGGCACTTCGGTGTACACGAGCGGCGAACGGGTGAGTAACACGTGAGTAATCTGCCCTTCACTCTGGGATAAGCACTCGAAAGGGTGTCTAATACCGGATACGACGCAGACCTGCATGGGTTCTGTGTGGAAACTTTTTTGGGTGGGGGATGTGCTCGCGGCCTATCAGCTTGTTGGTGAGGTAATGGCTCACCAAGGCTTCGACGGGTAGCCGGCCTGAGAGGGTGATCGGCCACACTGGGACTGAGACACGGCCCAGACTCCTACGGGAGGCAGCAGTGGGGAATATTGGACAATGGGCGGAAGCCTGATCCAGCAACGCCGCGTGAGGGATGACTGCCTTCGGGTTGTAAACCTCTTTCATCATTGACGAAGCTCGCCGTTTAGGTGGGTGACGGTAGGTGGAGAAGAAGCACCGGCCAACTACGTGCCAGCAGCCGCGGTAATACGTAGGGTGCGAGCGTTGTCCGGAATTATTGGGCGTAAAGGGCTCGTAGGCGGTTTGTCGCGTCGGGAGTGAAAACACTGGGCTTAACCGAGTGCTTGCTTTCGATACGGGCAGACTAGAGGTATGCAGGGGAGAACGGAATTCCTGGTGTAGCGGTGAAATGCGCAGATATCAGGAGGAACACCGGTGGCGAAGGCGGTTCTCTGGGCATTACCTGACGCTGAGGAGCGAAAGTGTGGGGAGCGAACAGGATTAGATACCCTGGTAGTCCACACCGTAAACGTTGGGCGCTAGGTGTGGGGCCTATTCCATGGGTTCCGTGCCGCAGCTAACGCATTAAGCGCCCCGCCTGGGGAGTACGGCCGCAAGGCTAAAACTCAAAGGAATTGACGGGGGCCCGCACAAGCGGCGGAGCATGCGGATTAATTCGATGCAACGCGAAGAACCTTACCTGGGTTTGACATATACCGGAAAGCCTTAGAGATAAGGCCCCTTTTGTCGGTATACAGGTGGTGCATGGCTGTCGTCAGCTCGTGTCGTGAGATGTTGGGTTAAGTCCCGCAACGAGCGCAACCCTCGTTCTATGTTGCCAGCACGTAATGGTGGGGACTCATAGGAGACTGCCGGGGTCAACTCGGAGGAAGGTGGGGATGACGTCAAGTCATCATGCCCCTTATGTCCAGGGCTTCACGCATGCTACAATGGCCGGTACAAAGGGCTGCGATCCCGTGAGGGTGAGCGAATCCCAAAAAGCCGGTCTCAGTTCGGATTGGGGTCTGCAACTCGACCCCATGAAGTCGGAGTCGCTAGTAATCGCAGATCAGCAACGCTGCGGTGAATACGTTCCCGGGCCTTGTACACACCGCCCGTCACGTCACGAAAGTCGGCAACACCCGAAGCCAGTGGCCTAACCACCTTGTGTGGGGGGAGCTGTCGAAGGTGGGGCTGGCGATTGGGACGAAGTCGTAACAAGGTAGCCGTACCGGAAGGTGCGGCTGGATCACCTCCTTTCTAAGGAGCACATACCCCGCACCCTTGACGAATGTTCGAGGGGCATTGGTGGTGTTCACTAGTGGAATCGTCGATGATGCTTGCGCTTGTTGCGCTGGCTTGGTTAGTACTGCTCGCATCCTTGTGGTGTGGGTGTGGAACGCGAAGTGAGTGGTAACGGACGCGGGTTGACACACTGTTGAGCTTTGAGACATCAGGCCGGCACCAGGTGCCCTTACGGGGGAGCGGGTGTTGGGTTCGAGGTTTCTTTGAAGATGCTTGTCTGGGCCTGCATGGATGTGTGGGTGTCCGGGGTGTGCTTCTTGTGTGTTGTTAAGTTGATAGTGGACGCGAGCATCAGACCCGCGAAGAACCACCCAGTAGCTGGCCCTGTGAGGGGTTGGTGTGTGGGGGGTTTGGTTTGTGGGTCTTGTGTAATTTGTAGTGTGTCTTTGTTGTGTTTGTTGAGTGTTTGTATTGGCAAGCTTTTAAGGGCACATGGTGGATGCCTTGGCATCAAGAGCCGATGAAGGACGTTGGAGCCTGCGATAAGCCCTGGGGAGTTGGCAACCAAGCTGTGATCCGGGGGTGTCCGAATGGGGAAACCCGGCTGGAGTCATGTCCAGTCACCCGCGCCTGAATGAAATAGGGTGTGTGGAGGGAACGTGGGGAAGTGAAACATCTCAGTACCCATAGGAAGAGAAAACAAAAGTGATTCCGAGAGTAGTGGCGAGCGAAATCGGATGAGGCCAAACCTCAGATGTGTGATACCCGGCAGGGGTTGCATTTGGGGGGTTGTGGGAGCATTCATGTTCATCTGCCGGTGGACGAGACAGTAAGAAAGTACGCTTGAAGTTGAAGTCCGTTGGAAAGCGGCGCCGTAGAGGGTGATAGCCCCGTAAGTGTAAGTGCGTGCCTGTCGAGTGATTTCCCAAGTAACACGGAACCCCTGAAATTCCGTGTGAATCTGGCGGGACCACCCGTTAAGCCTAAATACTTCTTGATGACCGATAGCGGACAAGTACCGTGAGGGAAAGGTGAAAAGTACCCCTGGCGGGGAGTGAAATAGTACCTGAAACCGTGTGCCTACAATCCGTCAGAGCCCGGCTGCCCCTTTGGGGTGTTGGGGTGATGGCGTGCCTTTTGAAGAATGAGCCTGCGAGTTAGCGTTGTGTTGCGAGGTTAACCCGTGTGGGGAAGCCGTAGCGAAAGCGAGTCCTAATAGGGCGTTTGAGTAGCACGATCTAGACCCGAAGCGAAGTGATCTATCCATGGGCAGGTTGAAGCGCGGGTAAGACCGCGTGGAGGACCGAACCCACTTAGGTTGAAAACTGAGGGGATGACCTGTGGATAGGGGTGAAAGGCCAATCAAACTTCGTGATAGCTGGTTCTCCCCGAAATGCATTTAGGTGCAGCGTTGTGTGTTTCTTGCCGGAGGTAGAGCACTGGATAGCCGATGGGCCCGACCAGGTTACTGACGTTAGCCAAACTCCGAATGCCGGTAAGTGAGAGCGCAGCAGTGAGACAGTGGGGGATAAGCTCCATTGTCGAGAGGGAAACAGCCCAGACCATCAGCTAAGGCCCCTAAGCGGTGACTAAGTGGAAAAGGATGTGGAGTCGCAGTGACAACCAGGAGGTTGGCTTGGAAGCAGCCACCCTTGAAAGAGTGCGTAATAGCTCACTGGTCAAGTGATTCCGCGCCGACAATGTAGCGGGGCTCAAGTCATCCGCCGAAGCTATGGTATTCGCACCTCCTTGAGTGGAAGGCCCTAACGGGTGTGTGGATAGGTAGGGGAGCGTCGTGTCGCGGGTGAAGCTCCGGAGTGATCCAGGGGTGGATGCGACACGAGTGAGAATGCAGGCATGAGTAGCGAATCACGGGCGAGAAACCCGTGCGCCGAATGATCAAGGGTTCCAGGGTCAAGCTAATCTGCCCTGGGTAAGTCGGGACCTAAGGCGAGGCCGACAGGCGTAGTCGATGGACAACGGGTTGATATTCCCGTACCGGCAAAGTAGCGCCCATGATGAACCCGGTGATGCTAACCATCCGAAACCATGTAGACCGATCCCTTCGGGGTGAGGCGTCATGGCGGAGCGTGGGACCCGAACCGGTAGTAGTCAAGCGATGGGGTGACGCAGGAAGGTAGTCCAACCACGGCGATGGTAGTCCGTGGGTAAGCATGTAGGGTGTCCGGCTAGGCAAATCCGGCCGGCTGTCTTTGATGACGAGCCTGAGATGTGATGCGGAGGCCGTATGGCTGAAGTGGATGATCCTATGCTGTCGAGAAAAACCTCTAGCGAGCTATGCGCCGCCCGTACCCCAAACCGACTCAGGTGATCAGGTAGAGAATACTAAGGCGATCGAGTGAACCATGGTTAAGGAACTCGGCAAAATGCCCCCGTAACTTCGGGAGAAGGGGGGCCCGAACCGTCATGGCCTTTACGGCCGGCAGCGGGGAGGGCCGCAGAGACCAGGCCCAAGCGACTGTTTACTAAAAACACAGGTCCGTGCGAAGTTGTAAGACGATGTATACGGACTGACTCCTGCCCGGTGCTGGAAGGTTAAGAGGACCTGTTAGACCCGTAAGGGTTGAAGCGGAGAATTTAAGCCCCAGTAAACGGCGGTGGTAACTATAACCATCCTAAGGTAGCGAAATTCCTTGTCGGGTAAGTTCCGACCTGCACGAATGGAGTAACGACTTGGGCGCTGTCTCAACCATGGACTCGGCGAAATTGCACTACGAGTAAAGATGCTCGTTACGCGCGGCAGGACGGAAAGACCCCGGGACCTTTACTATAGTTTGGTATTGGTGTTTGGTTCGGCTTGTGTAGGATAGGTGGGAGACTGTGAAACCCTCACGCCAGTGGGGGTGGAGTCAACGTTGAAATACCACTCTGGTCGTACTAGATGTCTAACCTAGGTCCATGATCTGGATCAGGGACAGTGCCTGATGGGTAGTTTAACTGGGGCGGTTGCCTCCTAAAAAGTAACGGAGGCGCTCAAAGGTTCCCTCAGCCTGGTTGGCAATCAGGTGGCGAGTGTAAGTGCACAAGGGAGCTTGACTGTGAGACAGACATGTCGAGCAGGGACGAAAGTCGGAACTAGTGATCCGGCGCCAGCAAGTGGAAGCGGCGTCGCTCAACGGATAAAAGGTACCCCGGGGATAACAGGCTGATCTTCCCCAAGAGTCCATATCGACGGGATGGTTTGGCACCTCGATGTCGGCTCGTCGCATCCTGGGGCTGGAGTAGGTCCCAAGGGTTGGGCTGTTCGCCCATTAAAGCGGCACGCGAGCTGGGTTTAGAACGTCGTGAGACAGTTCGGTCCCTATCCGCCGCGCGCGTAGGAAACTTGAGAAAGGCTGTCCCTAGTACGAGAGGACCGGGATGGACGAACCTCTGGTGTGCCAGTTGTTCCGCCAGGAGCACGGCTGGTTAGCTACGTTCGGAAGTGATAACCGCTGAATGCATCTAAGCGGGAAGCACGTTTCAAGATGAGGTTTCCCACCCCTTTGTGGGTTAAGGCCCCCAACAGACTATTGGGTTGATAGGCCGGAGGTGTACAGCAGTAATGCCCAGCCGACCGGTACTAATAGGCCGAGGGCTTGCCGTACAAACCCTCAACCAACACCACAAAACACCTACACACCGCACATGCGTGCCCGCGTCCACGATCAACAGCTACACCCCATAATTCAACCCCACCCTCAACGATTGTTGGGCGGCTACGGGGTTCATAGAGTTACGGCGGCCATAGCGACAGGGAAACACCCGGTCCCATCCCGAACCCGGAAGTTAAGCCTGTCAGCGCCGATGGTACTGCAACCGCGAGGTTGTGGGAGAGTAGGACGCCGCCGGACAACACTTCGCTGAAGGGCGACCCCACGTGGGTCGCCCTTCAGTCATTTTTCCGGCGTGTCCGGAATGTCGGTGGCGACTGCGAAGGTGTATTCATGAGCGCTCCTTTCAACATCATTCCCGGCGATCCGGCGTCTTCGGTGTTGCTTCACGTTCCGCACTCGTCGCGGGTCATTCCGAGCGGGGTCCGCGAGGGAATCGTGCTTTCCGACGAGGAGATAGAGGAAGAGCTCACGGCGATCACTGACGCGGACACCGACGAGGTCGGACTTCGGGCCGCCGAGGCAGCGTCGCTGCGCCCGTGGGTGTTCGTGAACCGGCTCAGCCGACTGGTCGTCGACCCCGAGCGCTTCCCCGACGAGCGCGAGGAGATGAATGCCGTGGGGATGGGCGCGGTCTACGAGTGCACGACCCAGCTCGCACCGCTACGCAGCCCGGCCCCGGAGGAGCGCGACTTGCTGATCGCGACCTATTTCGAGCCCTATGCCGCAGCGCTGGCGACACTGGTGAGGCAGCGTCTGGAGCACGTAGGTCGCGTGACGGTCCTCGACATCCACTCCTACCCGAAGGTCGCCCTGCCCTACGAGCGTCACGGTGACGGGCCCCGGCCGGCGGTGTGCCTCGGCACCGACTCGTTCCACACGTCGGCGCCTCTCGTGCGCGCGGCCTCGGCAGCCTTCGAACCGGTGGTCGGCACGGATGACGTGGGGCTGGACTCGCCGTTCGGCGGTTGCTACGTGCCGCTTGACCAGCACGGCGTCAACCGTGATGTCGCTGGGCTGATGCTCGAGCTACGACGTGACCTGGTGGCCTCGCGCCCGGAGGACGTGGCTGCAGCAACGGGTTGTCTGGTCGACGCCATCGACTCGCCGGTGTGAGGCTCAGGAGGTGTGGGTGATGTCGCCGGCGGGGCCCTTGTCGAGGTGGCGGCTGATGACCATCCGCTGGATCTGGTTGGTGCCCTCGAAGATCTGCATGACCTTGGCCTCGCGCATGTAGCGCTCCACCGGGAAGTCGCGGGTGTAGCCCGCCCCGCCGAGCACCTGCACAGCATCGGTGGTGACCTTCATGGCGTTGTCGGTGGCGGTGAGCTTGGCGATCGATGCCTCGCGACCGAACGGCAGGCCGGCGTCCTTGAGGCGAGCGGCGTGCAGGGTCGTCTGACGTGCCTGGTGGACCGCGACCTCCATGTCGGCCAGCACGAAGCCGAGGCCCTGGTGGTCGAGGATCCGCTGACCGAACGCGGTGCGCTCGCGCGCGTAGGCCAGGGCCGCGTCGAGAGCGCCCTGGGCCAGGCCGGTGGCGACCGCGGCGATGCCGAGGCGTCCCGAGTCGAGGCCAGCCAGCGCGATCTTGAGGCCCTGACCTTCATCGCCGAGGCGTCGCTGGGCGGGGATACGCACTCCGTCGAAGCGCATCGTGGTGGTGTGCGACGCGGTGAGACCCATCTTCTTCTCCGGCGGGTCGGAGGTGAGCCCGGCAGTGTCGGCCGGCACGAGGAAGCAGGAGATGCCGCGCCCGGGGTGCTCGGGGTCGTCGGAGGTGCGGGCCATGACCTTGTAGAAGTCGGCGTTGCCGCCGTGCGTCGTCCAGGCCTTCGCGCCGTTGAGGACGTACTCGTCGCCGTCCCGCTTGGCAGTCGTGCGCATCGCGGCAGGGTCGGAGCCGGCGTGGGCCTCGGAGAGGCAGTAGGCGCCCAGGAGGTCGCCCGCCAGCATCTCGGGGAGCCACTGCTGCCGTTGCTCCTCGGTGCCGGCCGTGGCCAGGCCGAAGCAGGACAGTGCGTGCACCGAGACCCCGACGCCGACCGACGACCACACCGACGCGATCTCCTCGAGCACCTGCAGGTAGGTCTCGTAGGACAGTCCACCGCCGCCGTACTGCTCGGGGTAGGGCAGGCCGAGGATCCCGGTGCGACCGAGCATCCGGAAGACCTCGCGCGGAAACTGCTCCTCCGCCTCGGCCTCGGCGACCAGCGGTGCCAGCTCGTCGGTGGCGATCTGACGGACCAGCCGCAGTAGGTCGGCGGCTTCCTCGGTGGCGAGGACGCGACGGGCGGGCATGAGGGCCTCCTGGGTTCGGGATCTCGGACAGTACTAGGAGCGCAGTCCTGCTCGCTGCGACGGTGGGGGTCCCGTCGAGCGGCGGGCCTCATGGCTCAAGGATGCGTGGGGTGCGGTGAGACGCTCGGCCCATGGAGTCTGCGCGCGATCGTCTGGAGAGGGCCCGCATCGAGGTGGTGGCGCGGCTGACGAGCGTGACCCACGAGTACGACGCCGTGGTCGCGTCGTCGCGCGACACCAATGCCGACGACGAGCACGATCCCGAGGGCGCCACGATCGCGTTCGAACGCTCGCAGGTCGGCACCGTCGTCCGGCTCGCGCAGCAGCACCTCGCCGAGGTCGATGCCGCGCTGGCTCGGGTTGCTGCGGGAACCTATGGCCGGTGCGAGGAGTGCGAGGAGCCGATCGGCGAGGGCAGGCTCGAGGCGCGGCCGGCCGCGCGCACCTGCATCAGCTGCGCGTCGGCGCGTTGACCTCCGCGCTCCATCTCTCGCGTCGCTCGTCGTCCGACTGCTCCCACCAGGGTGGCGACCCGCGTTCTCCGAGAGCGACCTTGGCGGCCTGGACTCCAGCACGCGAGGCGGCCTCCTCGTCGGTGCCCATCGTGCGACCGACCTCGCGCCGCCACGCCATCAGCACGTTGACGAGCTCCTGGCGCCGTGACTCGGGGATGTCGGGGTCGGTGGCGCGCCACCGCCGACCGTCGATGACCAGGTGGTGGCCGTCGTCGGTCAGCGCCGGAGCGTCATCGCCAGAGGCCACTCAAGCGACGGCAGGCGTGGGCAGCAAGGAGTCGTCGCCGTAGCCGTTGTGGAAGCCCCAGATGACCGCGCGGGCCCGGGTGTCGACGCCGATCTTGCGGTAGGCGCCGCGGATGAAGGTCTTGACGGTGTTCATGCTGATGTAGAGCTCTTGGCAGATCTCCTCGTTGGAGAGTCCACGACAGACCAGCTCGATCACCTCCGACTCACGGGGAGTCAGGGGCTCCAGCACGGCGGGGGCAGCAGTAGCGATACTCATGTCGACAAGCTCCTCAGACATCGTGGATGGACAAGACCAACAGTGCCGACCGTGTCGGCGGGGAGAAGAGTCTCCCGCATCGACGCTGTTCAAACCACCCCGAGGAAGATGTTGACCGTGGCGGGGGTCACGGCGTCGGCCGGCGCGTCAGGCCGCACGTGGCCATGCCCTCCAGCACCTCGCCGTCGCGGTCGAATCGCGAGCCGTGAAGTGGGCAGTCCCAGCTGCGCTCGGCGTCGTTCCACGTCACCACGCCGCCCAGGTGGGTGCACACCCCGGAGACACGACGTACGACCCCGTCGGTCGTCGAGATCGCTTCAGGCAGCAGCCCGGCTCGGTGCACTCGTCCCTCGCCCTCGCCAGGTGCGTCGTTGCCCGGACGGAGGAGCGGCTTCACCCAGCCCGCTCCCATGGCGAGGCCGACCTCGGAGTTCGCCCGCGCTGCCGACGGGAGCCCGCGCAGCTCGCGCGGCGACCAGGTGGCGTACGCAGCAGACCATCGGGGTGCCTCGCCGGTCCAGACGGACGCAAGCACGTGGGCGGCTGCGACGCCGTTGGTCATGCCCCACTTGGAGTAGCCGCCGGCGAACAGGACGTCGTCGCGTCCCGGAAGTAGCGGTCCTGCGAACGGCAGCGCGTGGTGGGGCACGTAGTCCTGGGCGGACCAGGCGTGGGTCTCGACCAGCTCGCCGAAGGTGTCGCGGGTCCAGGCACGGATCTCGTCCAGCCGGGCGCGCGGCGACCGGGTGCGGCCGGTGACGTGGCCGTTTCCGCCGACCAGCAGAGCCGGACGTCCTTCGTGGTCGGTGGCGTCACGCAAGGAGCGCGAGGGCTCGTCGGTCGACAGCAGCATCGCCCCGACCATGGGCTCAGGTGTGCGGAAGGCCAGGGTGTAGAAGCGTTGAGCGGTCACGCGCGCGAAGTAGCCGCCTCGGTCGAGGATCGGCGCGTTGGTCGCGATGACGACCCGACCGGCGGTGGCGTCGCCCGC
>NZ_JAXMNS010000019.1:0-16417 GCF_034670285.1 Nocardioides sp.
GGGCAACCGCGGCTTCCTGGTCTGCCTGTCGCTGCTCGCCAAGGCCGCACGCACCATCGGTGAGGCCGACGAGTGGGAGCGGTGCTCGGAGTTCCTGCGCGACTCCAGCCCCACGGCGTACACCGAGCTGCTGGGCTGAGTCGGCTCACACCGGCTTGCAACGCACCGTTCGGACCTCCGGTCGACCGTTTGACGAGTCGACCAGGGGACCGGACGGTGCGTTACACGTGTGCGCTCAGCCGCCGAGCAGCTCGCGCACCTTGGCCGAGCCCAGGGCGAGGAACAGGGTGGGCAGCCGGGGGCCGCGCTCGGCGTCGACGAGCAGCTCGTAGAGCAGCCGGAAGAACTCCTTCTGGTCGGCCTTGACCTCGTCGGTCGGCGCATCGTCGAGGGCCAGGCCGCGAGCCAGCTTGGGCACGCCGTAGATCAACGACGTCGTCGAGTCCAGCTCGAGCTCGGCCGGCAGCGCGTCGAGGAGGTGGCGCAGCCAGCCCTGCTCGGCCTCCGACAGCGCGGCCAGGCGGGCGGTCGCGGGCGCCTCGCGCACCGTCGTCCGCTCCTCGGCCGGGAGGTCGGCGATCCAGGCCATCGCCTTGGCCAGGCGCGGCTCGAGGGCCTCGACCGACGGGTGCGGGAACCCGGCAGCACCGACGGTCGTCGAGATCAGCTCGGCGGAGCCGGCCGTCACGTCGGCCACCGACGAGAGCAGGCGGAACGGCGCCACCGACTCCGGCGTCGGCAGCACACCGGCGTACGCCGTCGAGGAGGCCCGCTCCCAGGCGAGCACCGCGACGTCGCGCTTGGCAGGGTCGCCGGCCTTGCGGGTGAGCGAGTCCCACTCGTCGTACAGGCGCACGACCTCCTGACCGAGATCGATCGTGAACACCTGCTTGGGCTGGCGACGCACGTAGAGCCAGCGCACCATCGGCGCCTCGAGGATCCGCAGCGCGTCGGCCGCGGTGGGCACACCGCCGCGCGACGACGACATCTTCGCCATCCCGGCGACGCCGACGAACTTGTAGGCCACGAACGACGGCGCACGCCAGCCGAAGGTCGGCTGCACGATCTCCTTGCCGACGGTGTACGACGACCCGGGCGTCGCGTGGTCGTCGCCACCGGGCTCGAAGTCGACCTTCTCGAAGGCCCAGCGCATCGGCCAGTCGACCTTCCAGACGAGCTTGCCCTCGTTCTGGGTCGCGAGGTTGGTGCTGCCCACGAAGTCGCAGGACCCGCACGTGTAGGCGAGGTCGTGCGTCGCGTCGTCGTACGACGTCAGGGTGACGGTGTCGCGCCCGCACTGGCGGCAGTAGGGCTTGAAGGGGAAGCGCTCGAGGGAGTCCTCAGCAGGCTCCTGGCCGCCCTCGGCCGTCTCGCCGCCCGCGAGATCTGCCTCGGTGGCGGGCGCCTTGGTGCGGAAGCGCGCCATCACGGCCTCGATCTCGCGTCGCTGCGAGACCGCGTGCAGCACCTGGTCGCGGTAGGCGCCGGAGGCGTACATCTCGGTCTGCGAGACCTCCTCCATCTCGACGCCCATCTCACGCAGCGAGGTGACCAGCGGCTCCTTGAAGTGCTCGGCCCACGAGACGTGGCAGCCCTCGGGATCGGGCACGGCCGACAGCGGGCGTCCGATGTGGTCGGACCACGACGGATCGACCCCGGCGGGCACCTTGCGGAAGCGGTCGTAGTCGTCCCAGCTGTGCAGGTGGCGCACCGGCAGGCCGCGGCGGCGGATCTCCTCGGCCACGAAGTGGACGGTGAGGAACTCGCGCAGGTTGCCGAGGTGCACCGGCCCTGACGGGCTCGCCCCCGAGGCGCACGTGATGAGCGTGGCGTCCTCGCCGGCGTGCCTGATCGCGTCATCGGCCGCCCTGGTCACCCAGTCGGTCGGCTCGCTGGTCTGCTCTGCGTCGTTTCCTCGTCCTCGTGCCACGGGGCCACGCTATCGGCGAGCGCCAGTCAGTTGTCGATCGGCAGGACCAGCGAGTACGCCGCCCGCTGCAGACGCCACGAACGGTGCCGCTCGGGACCGCTGATCTCGCCGTCCGCGCTGATCCAGAACTCCTCGCCGCTGACGGTGACCTGGGTGGCCCGTAGGCACATGACGTCGGAGTGCTCGGGGTGCGTGCCGAGGCCGAGCCGGCCGGCGTAGACGAGGCGTGAGATCGGTCCGGTGGCCCGCGAGATCATCACGTCGGCGCGGCCGTCGCTCGGATCGGCGTCGGGGGTCAGCTCCATGCCGCCGCCCACCGACGCGCCGTTGCCGATGGCGACCTGGAGCACCGGGGTGTCGAAGTCGGAGACGACCTGGCCGTCGACCTCGACACGCAGCCGTACGACGGGCGGGTTCCAAGCAGTGATCGCGGCGCCGATCGGGTAGCCGAGCTTGCCGAGGTTGACGCCCTTGACTCCGACCGAGCCGAGTCGCTCCTTCCACCGGTGCGAACGACGGCTCGCCGCCGCGCCCGCGCCGACGTGCACGCCGTTCACCACGATCTCGCCGACCTCGTCGACGAGCAGGTCCATCGGCTGCGGGGCGCCGTCGAGCAGCACCCGGGCGGCGTCCTCGACGTCGAGGGGGATGCCGGTCCCGCGGGCGAAGTCGTTGCCGGTGCCGAGGGGAAGGAGCCCGAGGACGCTGCCCTCGAGCTCGTTGCGGCGGTGGAGCGCCGAGACGACGGCGTGCAGGCTGCCGTCACCGCCGGCCACGACGATGCGTCGCGAACCGGCGCGGTGCAGGACGCCGTCCAGCTCGCCGGGGTCGCCGGTCGCCTGCACCTCGACCGAGGCGCGTTCGCGCAGCACCGCCAGGGCGAGGTCGAGGGTTTCCTCGTCGGCGGTGCCGGCGCCCTTGTTGGTGATGACGAGGAGGGGTTCGGACATGCGGTGACCTTAGCCGTCGTCCCGGCCGATGGTCTCGACGGATCGCGACGGTTCGGCGCCGCCGTGCCGAAGTTGGTAGCGTGGGGTCGCAAGAGCCCCGGTGCTGTTGTGCCGGGGTCTTTGCATGTCTGGGGGTCCGGCGCGAGTCTCGGGCAGACCAGCGACAGCGAACGACGCAGCAACGGACAGGGAGTGACCATGCCGGCCATCGCGATCATCGGAGCCCAGTGGGGCGACGAGGGCAAGGGCAAGGCGACCGACCTGCTCGGTAGCCGCGTCGACCACGTCGTGAAGTTCAACGGCGGCAACAACGCCGGTCACACCGTCGTCATCGGGCAGCCCGACGGCACCAGCGAGAAGTACGCGCTGCACCTGCTGCCCAGCGGCATCCTGAGCCCCAACTGCACGCCCGTCATCGGCAACGGCGTCGTGGTCGACATCGACGTCCTCTTCGAGGAGATCGACGGCCTCGAGGCCCGCGGCGTCGACACGAGCAAGCTCAAGATCAGCGCCAACGCCCACGTGATCGCCAGCTACAATCGGGCGCTCGACAAGGTCACCGAGCGTTTCCTCGGCTCGCGCCGCCTCGGCACGACCGGGCGCGGCATCGGCCCGACGTACGCCGACAAGATGAACCGCATCGGCATCCGCATCCAGGACCTCTTCGACGAGAAGATCCTCACCGCCAAGGTCACCGGCGCCCTCGAGCTGAAGAACCAGGTCCTCACCAAGGTCTACAACCGCCGCGCAGCCGAGGTCGAGGAGATCGTCGCCGAGCTGCTCACCCACGCCGAGCGGCTGCGCCCGATGGTCTGCGACACCGGGCTCTACCTCAACCAGGCGCTCGACAACGGCGACATCGTGCTGCTCGAGGCCGGCCAGGCCACGCTGCTCGACGTCGACCACGGCACCTACCCGTTCGTGACGTCGTCCTCGGCCACCTCCGCCGGCGCCTGCACCGGCTCCGGCATCCCGCCGATGCGCCTCGACCAGGTCATCGGCATCGTCAAGGCCTACACGACCCGCGTCGGCGAGGGTCCGTTCCCGACCGAGCTGTTCGACGAGTCCGGCGAGCACCTGCGCACCGTCGGTGCCGAGTTCGGCACGACGACCGGCCGCCCGCGTCGTTGCGGCTGGTACGACGCCGTGATCGCCCGCTACGCCGCGCGCGTCAACGGAGTGACCGACTTCGTGCTCACCAAGCTCGACGTGCTGACCGGGCTCGAGCAGATCCCGGTCTGCGTGGCCTACGACGTCAAGGGCGTGCGCCACGACGAGATGCCGGTCAACCAGTCCGACTTCCACCACGCCGTGCCGATCCTGGAGTACTTCCCCGGCTGGACCGAGGACATCTCCGAGTGCCGCACCTTCGACGAGCTGCCCGCCAACGCGCGGTCCTACGTCGAGGCCGTGGAGAAGATCTCGGGCTCGCGGATCTCGGTCATCGGCGTCGGCCCCTCGCGCGCGGCGACGATCGTGCGCCACGAGCTGCTCTGACGGCTGTCGGAATCCCCGGTGATCCGGGTACTCCTGACGTTCTCAGGGGAAGTTCTCCCTGAGAACGTCAGGGACTCCCTGATATCCGGGGATTCCTGCGCGCGCGCCACTCCGTAGGATCAACGCCCGTGAAGACCCTCGTGATCGGTACCGGCGGGCGCGAGCACGCCCTGGCGCGTGCGCTGTCCCTCGACCCCGCGGTGAGCGAGGTGCACGCCGCTCCGGGCAACCCCGGCATCGCGGCGGTCGCCACCCTGCACGCCGTCGACCCGCTCGACGGTGAGGCCGTGGCCGACCTCGCCGAGCGTCTCGGCGTGGGTCTGGTCGTCGTCGGACCCGAGGCGCCGCTGGTCGCCGGGGTCGCCGACGTGGTCGCCGCCCGCGGCATCGCGGTCTTCGGCCCGAGCGCCGCTGCCGCCCAGCTCGAGGGGTCGAAGACGTTCGCGAAGGACGTCATGGACGCCGCCGGCGTGCCGACCGCGCGCTCCTTCACCTGCACCACGCCCGAGGAGGCCGCGGCCGCCCTCGACGAGTTCGGCCCGACGTACGTCGTCAAGGACGACGGGCTCGCCGCCGGCAAGGGCGTCGTGGTGACCGACGATCGTGCCGAGGCGTTGGCCCACGCGACCGCCTGCGAGCGGGTGGTGATCGAGGAGTTCCTCGACGGTCCCGAGGTCTCGCTCTTCGCGCTCACCGACGGCGTGACCGTCTACCCGCTCCAGCCTGCGCAGGACTTCAAGCGGATCTTCGACGGCGACGCCGGCCCCAACACGGGCGGCATGGGCGCCTACACGCCGCTGCCGTGGGCGCCCGAGGGTCTGGTCGACGAGGTGCTGCGCGACGTCCTCCAGCCGACCGTCGACGAGATGGCGCGCCGCGGCACCCCCTTCGCCGGGCTGCTCTACGCCGGCCTCGCGCTCACCTCACGCGGCACCCGCGTCATCGAGTTCAACGCCCGCTTCGGCGACCCCGAGACGCAGCCGCTGATGGCGCTGCTCGACTCCCCGCTCTCGGCTCTGCTGCTCGGGGCCGCCACCGGCACGCTCGCCGACGTCGCGCCCCCGGTGTGGAAGTCGGGCGCTGCGGTCGCCGTCGTCATGGCCAGCGCCGGCTACCCCGAGTCGTCGTCCTCCGGTGACGTGATCACCGGGATCGACGCCGCCGAGGCGCTGCCCGACGTGCACGTCATCCACGCCGGCACCTCGCTTGCAGGCGGCGACCTGGTCACCGCCGGCGGACGCGTGCTCGCGGTGATCGCCACCGGCACCGAGATCGGCGCCGCGCGTGCGTCGGCGTACGACGGCGTCGCCGCGGTCTCGTTCGACGGGGCGCAGTCGCGCTCCGACATCGCTGCCGGACTCTGAGCCCGCGATAGGCCCGGACGAAGTGGCCCCTCGCGCCCACGATTCGGGGCCATTTCGTCAGGGACTATTCCGTCAAGCGGCTCGATCCTGGCCCGACATGATCGCCCCATGACGATCTTCGGGACTGGTCAGGTGATCACGAAGCGTGAGGTCTGGGGTGGGCGGGTCTGGCTCGAACACCCGGTGCGAGTCGAGTCCGACTCCGCCGCCGACGTGACCGACCTGCTCGATCGCGACGAGCGTTGGTGGGCGCCGTGGGACGTCTGGGTGCCTCGCCCGCACCACTAGGCCCGAACCCTGTGGAGAGAGCTCAGCGCACCCAGGCGATCGGTGCCAGCCTTCCCTTGATGCTGCTCGAGCGTCACCATGGGAAGGAAGGCGATGTGTCCACCACCGCAGGGGAGCCGATGTCCATCAAGCAGCAGTGGGAGCCGGACGCACCACTTCAACGGCTGCGCATGTCGTGGGAGGAGTATCTCCGGCTTCCCGAGAAGCCCAAGGCGGAGTACGTCGACGGCGAGGTCGTCGTGACGCCGCCGGTGGCGGCGGCGCACGGCATCGCCACGGTCGCGCTCGGCCAGGCGCTCAGCGTGGGGCTCTCACACCTGATCGTGGTGGGCGAGGTGGGCCTGGCCCTGCCGCGCAACCGTCTTCGAGCCCCGGACCTGATGGTCGTCGAGCGTCGGCCCGACAAGACGTGGGTGACCGACGCCCCGGTGCTGGTCGTCAAGGTGCTCTCGCCCAGCACCCGCCTGGAGGACCTCGTCCGCAAGTCTGCGGAGTACGCCGAGGGCGGCGCCGGTCAGTACTGGGTCGTCGACCCTGAAGCGCGGGTCATCGAGGTGCTCGGCAACGCCGACGGCGAGTGGGACACGTTGCTCCGCCTCGACGAGCACACCACGATGGGCGAGGTCGTCGTCGGCGACCACGGCGTCGTACGGCTGGACCTCGACGTGATCGTCCCGACCTAGGGGTCGCCGTAGAGCACGTAGTCCCGGACGAAGTGGCCCCTCACGCCCACGATCCGGGGCCATTTCGTCAGGGACTATCTCTCGCGGGACAATGGCGCCCGTGACCGCACCCACCGTCCCGAACGTCCTCGCCACCCGCTACGCCGGCGCCGATCTCGCCCAGATCTGGTCGCCCGAGCACAAGATCGTGCTGGAGCGTCAGCTGTGGATCGCGGTCATCAAGGCTCAGCGCGACCTCGGCATCGACGTGCCCGAGGGCGTCGTCGAGGCCTACCAGGGCGTCGTCGACCTCGGGGAGAAGGGAGTCGACCTCGCCTCGATCGCCGCGCGCGAGCGGATCACCCGCCACGACGTGAAGGCGCGCATCGAGGAGTTCTGCGCGCTCGCCGGGCACGAGCACATCCACAAGGGGATGACGAGCCGCGACCTCACCGAGAACGTCGAGCAGCTGCAGCTCAAGGCCTCCCTCGAGCTGCTCCGCGACCGCGCGATCGCCACCCTGACCCGTCTCGCGCGCCTCGCCGCCGAGCACGAGGCCACCGTGATGGCCGGGCGCTCCCACAACGTCGCCGCGCAGGCCACCACCCTCGGCAAGCGCTTCGCCTCGGCTGCCGATGAGCTGATGATCGGCGTCGAGCGCATCGAGCAGCTGCTCGCGCGCTACCCGCTGCGCGGCATCAAGGGCCCGATGGGCACCGCCCAGGACATGCTCGACCTCCTCGACGGCGACGAGTCCAAGCTCGCCGACCTCGAGCAGCGCGTCGCCTCCCACCTCGGCTTCGAGCGCGTGCTCACCAGCGTCGGCCAGGTCTACCCCCGCAGCCTCGACTTCGACGTGCTCTCCGCCGTCGTCCAGCTCGTGGCCGCGCCGTCCAACCTCGCGACGACGATCCGGCTGATGGCCGGCAACGAGATCGTCACCGAGGGCTTCAAGGAGGGCCAGGTCGGCTCCTCGGCGATGCCGCACAAGATGAACACCCGCTCCTGCGAGCGGGTCAACGGCCTCGCGGTCGTCACCCGCGGCTACCTGTCGATGATCGGCGAGCTCGCCGGCGACCAGTGGAACGAGGGCGACGTCTCCTGCTCCGTCGTACGACGGGTCGCGCTGCCCGACGCGTTCTTCGCCGCCGACGGGCTGTTCCAGACCTTTCTGACGGTGCTCGACGAGTTCGGCGCCTTCCCGGCCGTCATTCAGCGTGAGCTCGACCGCTACCTGCCCTACCTGGCCACCACCAAGGTGCTGATGAGTGCGGTGCGCAACGGCGTCGGCCGCGAGAGTGCCCACGAGGCGATCAAGGAGGCCGCCGTCGGCACCGCGCTGGCGATGCGTCAGGGCCAGGCCACCAACGACGTCTTCGCCAAGCTCGCCGCCGACGAGCGCCTCGGTCTCACCGAGGCCCAGCTCGCCGACCTCGTCGCCGCGCCGATCGCCTTCACCGGTGCCGCCGTCGCCCAGACCCAGGCGGTCTGCCGTGCCGTGGCCGACCTCGCCGAGCGACACCCGGTCGCTGCGGCGTACTCGCCTGGCGCCATCCTCTGACATCGCGACCCGGGTGACACCAGCCACATCGGGGCAGGATCACCCGCCGCGGGCTGGGTCGTACGGCGTCCGGGCGTGAAGATGGCCCCATGCCCGAGCCCGTCACCGTCGCGATCACCCGCCAGCTCGAGGTCGGCCACGAGGCCGAGATGATGAGCTGGCTCAACGCCGGCATCCACCTCGCCGAGCGGTTCCCCGGGTTCCTGGGGGCGGGCTGGGTGCGCCCGGAGTCCGACTCCACCGAGTGGCACATGCTCTACCGCTTCGCCGACCACGACTCCCTGCAGCAGTGGGAGCAGTCCTCGCAGCGCGCGTGGTGGCGCGCGTCGGCCTCCGGGCTGGGCGTGGTCGAGGCGAGGGTCGAGAAGCGCACCGGCATCGAGGGCTGGTTCGACGTGCCGCAGTCGACGCTCGTCGTCGAGGGCAACGCCCCGGCCGCGACGCCCAAGCCGCCGCCGCGCTGGAAGCAGGCCTGCACGATCTTCCTCGTGTTCTTCCCGCTCAGCATCGTCGCCAACTGGATGGCCAACCAGCTGCTGGACGGCGTCGTGCTGCCGCTGCGGGTGCTGGCCACGGTGCTCGTGATGACGCCGATCATGACCTACGTCGCGCTGCCCTGGATCACGCGCACGATGCAGTGGTGGCTCCAGGGGCAGCCGTCGCCGTGGACGCGCCGACGGACGGCGCGAGCGCTGGAGTCGTCGACCTCGTAGTCTGCGTCCCGCCCGGATCGGCACGCGAAGACCCGGGAAGGATGATCTCGGGTCACCGTGTTTCCCCACCGACCACCCGTGATCGACACGTGACCGATCACGTCGCCGACCCACTGACCCGCGAGGACGCCATATGCTCGACGCGCCCGTACGCCGCGCCCTCGAGCCGACCCTCGACGCCGCAGCGGCGGGCCTGGCGCGCCTGGGCTTCCGGGCCACGACGCTCACCGTCGCCGGTTGGGTCGTCGGCGTCGCCGCCTGCGTCTTGGTCGCCACCAGCCACTGGCACCTCGCCCTGGTCGCTTGGCTGCTCAACCGCGTGCTCGACGGGCTCGACGGCCCGCTCGCCCGCCGTACGGGCTCGACCGACCTCGGCGGCTTCCTCGACATCGTCGCCGACTTCAGCATCTACGGCGGGTTCGTGGTCGCTGCGGCGTTCGCCGAGCCCGACGCCCGGGTCGCCCTGATCGTGCTCCTCGGCACCTACTACCTGTCCGGTACGGCGTTCCTCGCCCTGTCGTCGGTGCTCGAGCGCCGGGGCGAGGCGAGCCGCGCCGACCGCGACCAGCTGGCCGACGGACGCTCGTTGCTGTTCGTCGGCGGGATCGCCGAGGGCACCGAGACCGTCGTCGTCTACGCGCTCATCTGCCTGATGCCTCAGCACCTCGCCGTGATCGCGTGGCTCTTCGCCGCCGCGGTCGCGATCACCGCCCTGCAACGGATCGCCCTCGGGATCCATCTGCTGCGCGGCGCCGAACACCCACCCAGCACCACTTCCAGCAGCCCCACCGAGGAGCACCGATGACCCGCCCGACCCGCCTCAGCCACCGCTTCCGCGCGGCTGGGCTCCTGACCGGTCTCGTGACCGCCCTCTCCCTGACCGCGTGCGGCAGCGACGACGCGGGCAGTGACGGCGGCGCCGTCACCGCGGCCGCCGCAGATTGGGACGCCGTCCTCGCCGAGGCCGACGGCCAGAGCGTCAACTGGTACATGTACGGCGGCGACGACCTCCTCAACACCTTCGTCGACGACGTGGTCGCGCCGCGCCTGGCCGACCTCGGCGTGACGCTCAACCAGGTGCGCATCGACGACACCGCCGAGGCCGTCAACAAGGTGCTCGGCGAGAAGCAGGCCGGCCGCGAGTCGGGCGGCTCGGTCGACGCGATCTGGATCAACGGCGAGAACTTCGCCACCGGCGTGCAGGCCGACCTGTGGCGCTGCGGCTGGTCCGAGGACCTCCCCAACGCCCAGTACGTCGACCTCGACGCCCCCGAGGTGGCCACCGACTTCGGCACCCCGGTCAACGGCTGCGAGGCCGCCTGGCAGCAGGCCAACTCGGCGCTGGTCTACGACTCCGCCGAGCTGGACGACGCCGACGTCGAGAGCCTCGACGCACTCTTCGCCTGGGCCGAGAGCAACCCCGGCCGGTTCACCTACCCGGCCCCGCCGGACTTCTTCGGCTCGATGGCCGTGCGCACGATGCTCTACGACACCATCGGTGGCCCCGACGCGCTGCTCGAGGGCGAGCCCGACACCGCCTCGGACGCCTTCACCGATGCCACGACGCAGACCTTCGAGCGCCTCAACGCGATCGAGTCGAGCCTGTGGCGCGGTGGCGACACCTACCCGCAGAGCCAGGACGACGTCGAGAAGCTCTACGCCGACGGCGAGATCAGCGCCTTCTTCACCTACGGGCCCGGCGCGGTCGGCCCCAAGGTCGCCGACGGGCTCTACCCCGACACGACCCGTGAGGCCGTGCTCGACATCGGCAACATCTCCAACGTCAGCTTCCTGACGATTCCGGCGAACGCCGAGCACCAGGCAGCCGCGCTGGTCCTGGCCAACGTGCTCCAGGAGCCCGCGGTGCAGCTCGCGCTCTTCGAGGCCAACGGCATCTACCCCGCGATCGACGTCGCCACCACTCCGCAGGACGTGCAGGACGCCTTCGCGGCCGTGACCGTCAGCGAGTCGGTGCTGCCCCTCGACGCGCTCCTCGCCGACGCCCAGCCCGAGCTCGCCGGTGACTACATCAGCGCGATCGAGGACGGCTGGGTCGCCGAGGTCCAGCAGAAGTAGGGGTCTCCCGGATGTCGCTGCTCACCGTGGGGGCCCAGCGGGTGCCCCCACGGGTGCGCGTCTGGTTGCTCCTCTCACCCGCGCTGCTCGTCGTCGGCGTCTTCTTCGTCGGCGGCGTCGGTCAGGCCCTGCTCCAGAGCCTGGGCCGACAACCGTTCCTCGGCGAGACCGACTGGTCCCTCGACGCCTACCGGGCGACGTTCGCCGACCCGGCCTTCCGGGCCTCGCTGGTCCTGACCCTGCGAGTCGTGGTGCTCTCGACGGCTCTCGCGACCGTGCTCGGCGTCGCCCTCGCCCTGCTCGTACGACGCTACGCACGGGGCCCGCTCACGACCCTGCTCCAGAGCACCCTGGCGGTGCCCCACCTGGTCGGCGCGCTCTGCATCGGGCTGCTGCTGTCGCCGTCCGGACTGGTCTCCCGGCTCGCCGCGAGCGTGGGGCTCGTCGACTCCGCGCAGGACTTCCCCGTGCTGACCAACGACGCCTTCGGCTGGGGGATCATCGCGGAGTACACGTGGAAGGAGGCGCCCTTCATCGCCGTCGTCGCGCTGGCCTCCCTGACCCCGGCCGTGCGTGATCTCGAGGGCGCCGCCCGCACGCTCGGCGCCGGCCCGTGGCGCCGACTGCGCACCGTGACCCTGCCGATGATCGCCCCGGCCGTGGCGGCCGGCTCGGTGCTGGTCGCGTCATTCGCTGCGGCGTCGTACGAGGTGCCGCGCCTGCTCGGGCAGAGCTTTCCGGCGACGCTGCCGGTGGTGGCGCTCCAGCGCTTCAACGACACCGACCTGCTCGTGCGCCCGCAGGCGATGGCGGTCGCGACGATCCTCGCGGTGCTGAGCCTGACGCTCGTCGCGGCCTACCTGGTGCTGGTCTCGCGACTGACGAGGAGAGCCCTGTGAGGGGGCGGGTGCTCGTCGGCGCGGTCGTCGCTGCCCTGCTGCTGCCGCTCGTGCCGCTGCTGGGCTGGGCGGTCGCGGGCTCGTGGCGCTACCCCGACGTCGTGCCCGGCCGGCTGACGCGTCGCGGCCTCGACCTCGTGCTGGACGGCGAGGTGGTCGCGGCCACCCTGACGTCGCTCACGATCGCCGTGTCGGTGGCGGTGCTGGCGTGCGCGATCGGCCTGTCGGCCGGTCGGGCGATCGGGCTTCATCGCTTCCGTGGACGGCGGCTGGTGCAGTTCCTGCTGCTGGCCCCGGTGATCGTGCCCGGGCTCGCGGTCACCCTCGGCATCCAGGTCTTCTTCGTGCGCTACGGCCTCTCCGACACCGCCGTCGGGGTGGTGCTCGTGCAGCTGATGCCGACGGTGCCGTACGCCGCGACCCTGCTCGGGGCGGCGTACGCCAACCTCGACCTCGACTACGAGCGCCAGGCACGCTCGCTCGGCGCCGGACCGACGCGCACCTTCCTGACCGTGACCCTCCCGCTCCTGCGGCCGGCGCTGGTGACCACCGCGCTGCTGACCTTCCTCATCTCCTGGAGCGAGTACATCCTCACCCTGCTGATCGGAGGTGGTCAGGTGACCACCCTGCCCCTGCTGCTCTTCTCGGCGATCGGCTCGTCCGACCGCACCGCCGCCGCGGCTCTCGGGCTGCTGGTCGTCGCACCGCCGGTGCTGATCGTGCTGGCCGTGGCCGGCCGGTTGCGCGGCCGTGAGCAGGCCTGGACGGGGCTGGCCCGTGGCTGACCCGACCACCCAGGCGAGCCGCCTCGAGCTCCGCGGCCTCGCGGCTCGCTTCGGCGACGTCAGCGCCATCGAGTCGCTCGACCTCACCCTCGAGCCGGGCTCGTTCACTGCACTCCTCGGCCCCTCCGGCTGCGGCAAGAGCACCACCTTGTCGATGGTGGCGGGGCTCCTCGCGCCGAGCGACGGAGACGTGCTGCTCGACGGAGCCTCGTTGCTCGGCCAGCCCGCCGAGCGTCGTCCGGTCTCGTTGGTCTTCCAGAAGCCGCTGCTCTTCCCCCACCTCACGATCGAGCAGAACGTCGCCTACGGCCTGCGCGCACGACGTGCGCCCGACGGGTCGCGCGGCGCTCGCGGATCACGACCCGGCAAGGCAGCGGTCGCGCGCCAGGTCGCCGAGATGCTCGAGCGGGTGCGCCTCGGCGGGCTCGGGTCGCGCCGGGTCGGAGAGCTCTCCGGAGGCCAGGAGCAGCGGGTGTCCCTGGCCCGTGCGCTCGTGCTGCGCCCGCGGGTGCTGCTGCTCGACGAGCCGTTCTCCCAGCTCGACGCCGACCTGCGCGGCGAGATGCGCCGCCTGGTGCGCGAGCTCCACGACGAGTTCGACCTGACGACGCTGTTCGTGACCCACGACCAGGAGGAGGCCGTCGAGCTGGCCGACCGCGTGGCGCTGATGCTCGACGGCCGACTCGAGGGCGTCGCCGCTCCGGAGGCCTTCTACCTCGATCCGCCGTCGCTGGCGGCCGCCCGGTTCTTCGGTGTCACCAACGAGCTGCGGGGCACGGTCTCGGCCGGCTCGTTCCGCACGGCCGACGGTGCGCTCACCGTGCCCACCACGGCGCGCGACGGCGAGAGCATCCTCGTCGTACGGCCCGAGGCCCTGGTCCTGTCGGCCACGTCGGAGCCGCACGCCGTGGGCGGTCGGGTCACCACGACCCGGTTCGCCGGCTCCGACGTGCTCGTCGAGGCGGCGCTGACCGACGGGCAGTCACTGCGCGTCCGGGTGCCGTTGGGCACCCGCCTCGCGGTCGGCGACTCCGTCTGTCTCGAGCTGCCTCCGAAGCGCTGCACCGTCTTTCCCCAACCGGCCGAGGAGGCCTCGTGACCCGCGCGACGTACATCAAGGCAGGCGTCTTCCTCGCCCTCATCGTGGCAGCGATCGTGATCCAGCTGTCCGTCGGGCTGCCGACCAAGGACGAGCTCCAGTCGCTGCTCGACGGCCTCGGCCCGGTCGCCATCCCGGCCTTCATCGGGCTCTACATCGTCGCCTCGCTGCTGCCGGTCGGTCCGAGCGGTCTGCTCACGATCGTCGGCGGCGCGCTGCTGGGCTTCTTCGTCGCGCTCGCCTCGGTGCTCGTCGCCGCGATCATCGGGGCGGTGGTCGCCTTCCTGATCAGCCGCTCGCTGGGCCGCGCGGCGGTGCAGGGTGTCAGCAACGAGCGGGTGCGCGCGCTCGACGCTCGAGTGAGCGAGTTCGAGTTCGGCGCCGTGCTGCTCGCCCGGCTGGTGCCGCTGATCCCGTTCACCACCGCCAACTACGCCTTCGGCCTCACCTCGGTGCGACTGCCGGCCTACGCCCTCGCCACCGCGATCGGCATCGTGCCCGGCACGGCGGTCTACGTCGCGGTGGGGGCGTACGGCGCGGAGCCGAGCTCGCCGCCGTTCCTGCTCGCCATCGGTGCGCTGGTGCTGCTCACCGTGATCGGGATCGTGCGGTCGCGGCGGCAGAGCGGCGCCTCCTGAGGAGGACGCCGCTCGTCGTCGAACGGGACCCGCGGGTCAGGCGGTGTGGGTGCGCCGCTTCAGCCACGCGCGACGCACGGTCGCCAGCCCGGCCGTGACCTGCTTGACCGGCGTCGACTCGAGGTCGGCGCGACCCTGGGCGAGCGCGGCCTTCCAGACGCCGTCCGACCAGGTGGGGTAGGCGTGCATCGCTCCGGCGACGGCCCGGGCCTTGAGCCCCTGCTGGCCGGCGAGGAGTGCTTCGGCGAGGGACTCCCCGGCGCGTGGGCCCACGATCGAGGCACCCACGACCTTGCCCTTGGCGTCCAGCACGAGCTGCGAGTAGCCGTGGACCTGGCCCTCGGCGCGGGCGCGGTCGACCTCGGAGTGCGGCACGGTGTGCACGATCAGTCCGGGGCGCGAGTCGGCGGCGATGCCGAACGACGCGACCTCGGGTGAGGTGTAGGTGACGCGCGGGACCAGGTCGGGCTGCACCGTGCGACGCAGCCCGAGGACGGCGTTGCTGGCTGCGAGGCTGCCGTGGCTGCCGGCGGTGTGGGTGAAGGGGGCGTGGCCGGTCAGGTCACCGGCCGCCCAGATGCGCGGGTTGGACGTGCGCAGCCGGTTGTCGACGTCGATGTGACCGGACTGCTGGAGCGCGACGCCCGCCGCGCCGAGGCCGAGGTCGGAGGTGCGCGGACGGCGTCCGACGGAGACGAGGATCCGGTCGAACGGCACCTCGGAGCCGTCGTCGAGGAGCGCGACCGGGCCGCCGGCGCGATCGGGCTCGATCGAGGTGAGCGTGACGCCCGTGCGCACGTCGATCCCGTCGTTCTCGAAGGCACGCGCGATGGCGTCCGACGCCGGCGGGGTCTCGCCAGAGATCAGCCGGTCGGCGGCCTCGACGATCGTGACCGACGACCCGAGGCGGGAGAAGGCCTGCCCGAGCTCGCAGCCGATCGGTCCGCCGCCGAGCACGAGCAGTCGCTCGGGCAGCTCGGTGAGCGCCCAGACGTTGTCGGACGTCAGCGGATCGACGTCGGCGAGACCGGGCAGCCCGGGCACGAGCGGCTCCGACCCGGTGGCGACGAGCGCCTGGGTGAAGGTGATCGGGGTGCCGTCGACGGTGGCCGACTGCGGGCCGGTGAAGAGCACCGAGCCCTGGGCGACCTTGGCGCCGGCGGCGCGCAGGGCAGCGGGGGAGTCGACCGGCTCGATGGCCGTGATGGTCGAGCGCACGTGAGCCATCACCTCGTCGAAGTCGACGGTGATGTCGCCGACGTGGACGCCGAGGGCCGAGGCGGCGCGCGCCTCGCCCACCACGTGGGCGGCGGCGAGCAGGGCCTTGCTCGGCACGCACCCGGTCCACAGGCAGTCACCCCCGGTGCGGGCCCGCTCGACGAGCAGCGTGCTGGCGCCGAACCCGGCTGCGGTGTGCGCGGCGACGAGCCCCGCCGTACCGCCGCCGACGATGAGGAAGTCCCAGGCGCCGCCGCCGGGAGGAGTGAGCGGGTCGGAGGCCCAGGTGGTGTCGTCGACGTCGGAGGTCACGGGGTGGTGAGTCGTCCCGGTGGTGCTCATGCGGGCCCCGTCCCGGTGCTGCGCAGGGTGGCGGCGACCGCGTCGAGGCGTTCGAGCGCCTCTCGGTCGGTGGGTAGACGTCGCCCGAGGCTGCGCAGCTCGTCGCGCACCTCACGCCGCTCGGCGAGGTCCCGGGCGCAGCGCCGGCACGTCGAGGCGTGCCGCGCCACGCGGGCCTCCTCGCTGCTGCTCAGACGGGCCGACGGGTCGCCGTCGACGTACCGGTCGAGACGGCGAGCCGCCCACCAGCAGGTGGTCATCTGCATCATGAGTGCTCCTCGGGGTCCGGGGTCGAGATCGTGGTCGCTGGTGGTGACGGTGGCTGCTGGGAGCGTGGCTGTCGATGCCGCAGCTGCTTGCGCAAGCGGGCGCGCGCTCGGCTGAGACGCGACATC